>DASSEB010000497.1:0-11534 GCA_035696765.1 Pyrinomonadaceae bacterium
ACTGAGGATCGTGTACGACGCCAACCAGCATCTCGACGCCGGGTTTAGCGATCTTTTGAACGATGAAACCTGAAGGGGAATGTCCCAGCGAGCTCAGCTTTTCACTCATCTCACGCGCGGCCGAACGGACGGCTTCCTTTCCGTTCAGGTGAAGTCTGACAGCGCCGGCTTCCGTCTTATGGATGACACCTGGAGCAATAGCTTTCAGTGCAATCTCTCCAGCCAATTCCTCGGCAGCTTCACCCGCTTCTTCAACATCCGCCACAATTCGTTGTTCAATCAACGGCAAGCCATAACACGAAAAAATCTTCGCGACTTCGTTAGGCGTCAACCAGCCTTCGCCTCGCGCGAGCGCAGCAGCGACCACGGCCGTCGCCTCATCGGTACAGATATTCTCGAACCTGGCCGGATATGTTTCACGTCGATCGCGCCATTGTGCATAACGCGTGGCGCGCGCCACAGCAATGGCGGCGGTTTCCGGAAAGGAGTAGACAGGAATCGTGACTTGCTTTGTTCTCAACTCATCCGGTGCTTCGTGCGCAGAAAGAAACACGCTCACAACAGGCTTGTTGTTGTCGAGGTGTTGCACTGCTTCCACGATCGCTTTAGCGACGTCTTCGGCACGCGTTACCAGTGGCGGCGTGAAAATCACAATCAACGAATCGACGTTCTCGTCGTTGCCAACAATTTGGATTGCTTGCTTGTAATGTTCGGCGGGCGCAGACGCGATCATGTCGACAGGATTTCCGGCACTCGCGCCCGCGGGAAGAAACGCGCGCAGCCTGGCCTGGCTGTCTCGCGACAGCACCGGAACGTCGAGTCCGCGAGCTTCACAAGCGTCGGCGCAAAGAATCGCAGGCCCGCCCGCGTTGGTGATGATCGCAACACGACGCCCCTTTGGAAGCGGCTGATTGGCAAGTAACGACGCCACATCAAACAATTCCGCGAGCGTGTCAGTGCGTACGACTCCTGCCTGTCGAAACAGCGCGTCAACAGTGACATCCGATGCGGCGATCAGCGCACCTGTGTGAGACGAAGTTGCGCGCGCGCCGGCGGCCGAGCGCCCACTTTTAACTACCGCGATCGGTTTTTTACGACCGACGCGACGCGCAATCTCTGAAAACTTTTTTGGATTTCCAAACGACTCGAGATAAAGCAGGATCACATCCGTGTCGTCATCAGATTCCCAGTAGCGCAGTAGATCGTTTCCCGAAATGTCAGCTTTATTGCCGACTGAGACAAAGGTCGAGATCCCGAGCCCGAGTGAGTTTGCAAACTCCATGATTGCTAATCCCAGGGCGCCGCTTTGAGAAGAAAAACCAACCCGTCCGCGTGGCGGAATTCCGGGTGCAAAGGTCGCATCGAGTAACACTGCCGGATTCGTATTGGCGATGCCCATGCAGTTTGGGCCAATCAGTCTCATGCCGGCGTCGCGGCAAACGTTGAGTAGTTCAGCCTGTCGCGCCTTGCCTTCTTTGCCGGTTTCGGAGAAGCCCGCTGAGATCACCACCAGCGCCTTCACGCCTTTGCGCCCGCATGCAGCCGCTACCTCAATCACGTTCTCCGCGGGAACAACGATGACTCCGAGATCCACGGCATCCGCAATTGCTTCGACCGATGGAAAGCACGGAACGTTCTCAATAAAAGCGGCCGCAGGATTGACCGGATAAACCGGTCCTTTGAAACCATAGCTCAACAGATTATGAAAAATCTCGCCACCGATGGTCCCACGCCGGCGCGAAGCTCCGATCACAGCGACGGCGCGTGGTTCAAAGAAAAGCTTCAAAGCATTTACGGCAGCTATCGACTCGCGGCGTTCGAACTGTCTTCGCGCTTCAGCGGTGAAGGATGTCGGAAAGACCACCTGAAGCTGACCAGCATTTGCGTTTACCTCAATCGGAAATCCTGATGCCCTGAACACGTGAAGCATGGCGTGATTCGCGGCAACGACCTCAGCCTCAAACACCTCGATCCCGTTTGCTGAAGCGACCTCCGCGAGCTGCCCGAGCAGGATGCTGCCGAGTCCTCGTCCCTGAAAATCGTTTGCGATCGTAAATGCAACCTCCGCCCGCTTCTGGTCGAAAGCAACGTAAAACGCATGGCCCACAACACGCTCCTCGTCGCCGCTACACGCAATCAGGCCAAAAGCCTGATCCAGATTCGCTTCTCGATGCGCCTCGGCAGCAAGCGAAGCCCTGTTCTGCTGGCAGTAGAACCGGAGCCAGCGTGATTCTTCCGACAACGAGGTCAGCAACGTGCAAAGGCCCGCTTCATCCGCAGGACGCATCACGCGAATGCTGACTGTCGAGCCGTCGCGCAGAACGACGTCGCCATCGCGACGCTCATGCGCATCTCTTTGAACGATTAAATTATGCTGGACCATTAGGTGAACGAGTTTAGCTGATGTGTTTATTCTTCTGAAACTCCCGACAGGCGCTCGATGTTGATGCGAAACACGATGACTTCCGCTGAGGTACTATCAATAGCAATCGCAGACTCGACGGGCGTTAACATGGGAAATTTTCGCAGGAGTTTGCCAAGAATGTCTGCACGCTCGTCACGTGTGGTGATCTCTTCAAACTTGCCAAATGCGATCGCGCTTCGCCAGCGCAGGTCACTTTCGATTTCGTCTACCTGCACACAGGCTCGAGGATTTTCACGCATGCCGGAAATCTTGAGTCCGGGAAGAGAGTGACTGTACAGATGGTCACCCTCCAAATGGCAGTTCACTGGGACGACGTATGGTTCATCGTTAACGATGCAACCCAGTCGTGCAACACGTGCTCTCTGAAACAACCTGCGCGCTTCATCATTGCTCAGCATCTTCATCATGTCGCCTCCCGAGGATTCATATCCAACTGCTTACATCATCAGGAACTCCTGCGAACGACTTCCACCGAGCAATGAGCGCGAGCAGCGACGGCTGACGAAACGCTGCCCAGAACAAATCGTTCAAAGCGATTGCTGAACCCTGCCGAACCTACAAAGATGCAATCAGCGCCCCATTCTTCCGCTGATTTGCAGAGTTCGCGTTTGGGGTCGCCTTCTTTAACAGCACAAGTGACCTTGACCGAGGCGGCACGCAGAATCTCGGTAGAGCGCTGCGAAATCTTTTGAACCCACGCTCTTTCTTCCCTCCTATCCTCTTCCAACGTTTCGTGCAGCGGAGGAATAAGTTTTTCCAGAAACTCTGGTGCTATCGGATCGTCAACCAGCACTACCATTACTTCGCTTTGTGGCGGCCAGTGGCGCGCGGCCACAGCCCGCAATGCTTCATCACTGGCCGGTGACCCATCCGTGCCTACCATTATACGCGCCGGAGAATTTGGCTCTTCAACTCGTCCGCGAGCGATTCTCACCGAGGAACGAGCCTCAGTTAGCACACGCTGCGAAACACTACCTAACACAAAGCGGCCGAGTGCAGTACGCCCGTGCGAACCGACTACGATCAGATCGGGTTTCCAGTGATCTGCTTTTGCGACCAGCTCCCACGCTGCCGAACCGCATGAGGAGTCGGCGGTCACCGTCCAGGCGGGAAACTTTGTTTGCAGTCGCTCGCGTGCCCGTTCCGCCAGAACGCGCGCCTCCTTCGCAGCGTGACACTGTTTCGCATAAAGACGTTGCAGTTCGGCGGGCGACGTCGCTTCCCTTGCCTCTGCAATAATCTCGTCGGTCGATGGCGACGGTGGCGGAAGCCACACTTCGGCAACCGAAAGGATGTGAGCCTCAACTTCCGATGGCAGTCCGGCGTGAGTCAAATCATCGAGCGCCGCTTCTGCACATTCGGAGCCATCGTATCCAATAAGAATTCTCATGGCGTTACCTCCTCGAGGCTTTCCAATAAGGTCGCCGGGAGACGGTCAGTACGGTGACTCACACGTTTTAGCGAAACGTAGCGCGGGGTCCACATCTCATTCGCAACCAACCGTTCGACAGGCTCAACACTCGTCGACGTCAACCCCGCACGCACTGCTTCAACTGCAACCGCCACTGCAACTCGATACGAAATCTCTCGTACGGCTTCCAATGGCGGGAATAACGGTTGATCCGGATGATGCAAAGCCGGAGAGAACTCGCTCAACACGCGAGCCGCCGCGGAAAACATTGCGTCAGTGACTCTGCGTGCACGTGACGCAATAACGCCTAACCCGACGCCCGGAAATATGAACGCGTTATTACACTGGCCAAACTGAATCAATCGGCCGTCATAACTGACTGCCGGAAACGGACTGCCCGTAGCGATCAAGGCGCGTCCATTTGTCCATTCAAGCAGTTCGGATGGCGTCGCCTCGCTCTTGCTGGTTGGATTCGAAAGCGGAAAGATCACTGGACGCTCAACGTGGCGGGCCATCTCACGAACAATCACCTCGTTGAAAGCCCCGCGTTGACCGGATGTGCCGATCAAGATTGTCGGGTGAACATTCTTCACCACTTCCAAAAAACCGGGGGCCCCCGTCATTGCCGGCGGCCGCGCGTACTTCCGTTTTGACGTTTCGAGATCAGTGCGTTCGTCGTGGACCAGACCCTTGCTGTCGACCAGCCACAGTTGTTCTTTTGCGTTCTGCTCGGTATGTCCTGCGTGGACCATTGCCGCGACGATCTGATCACAAATGCCAATGGCCGACGAGCCCGCTCCCAGAATCAAGATTCGCTGTTCGGCGAAGCTTGACCCTAAGACTTTCATCGCCGCTAAAAGTCCGGCGACTGTCACTGCGCCAGTCCCCTGAATGTCGTCGTTGAAAGTACATAGACGATCGCGGTAACGCTCGAGCAGGCGCGCGGCGTTGTGCTTTGAAAAGTCTTCCCATTGCAGCAACACTCGAGGAAACTTCCGCGTGACTGCGGCGACAAACGCTTCAATGAACTCGTCGTACTGCTGCCCCCGGACGCGTTCGTGCCGCCACCCCAAATACAATGGATCGTCGAGCAGCTCACGATTGTCTGTTCCGACGTCAAGCATGATCGGAAGCGTGCCGGCCGGATGAATGCCTGCGCAGACGGAGTAAAGTGAGAGTTTTCCGATTGGAATACCCATTCCTCCGACGCCCAGGTCTCCCAGTCCGAGGATTCTCTCGCCGTCAGTCACTACGATCACTTCAACTTTTTCAGAGGGAGCGTTGGCGAGTAGCGCCGGAATGTCATGACGGTGAGGATACGAGATGTATAGACCGCGCGGCCTGCGAAACACATGGCTATATTGACGGCAGCCGTCACCGACTGTCGGCGTGTAGATGATGGGCATCATCTCACTGATGTGTTCCTGAACGAGCCGATAGAAGAGTGTTTCATTACGGTCTTGCAGGGCCGTAAGAAACACATAGCGCTCGAGGTCACTTTCTTTTCGCCGGTAGTTTTCGTAGGTGCGCGCCAGTTGCTCCTCAACCGTCGAACAGTGAAATGGTAGCAGTCCCAAAAGACCAAACTCGCGTCGCTCGTCTTCGGAAAAAGCGCTTCCCTTATTGAGCAATGGACTGTCCAGCAGAAGCTGTCCAGTGAGACTGGTTTCTATCAGGGCGTCACTGCCGGTTTCCAGAACAGAGTTCATTGATCAGTCGCCTTTGGAACTGCTACTACCTTGTCGCGAGAGACGGGCGCTGCTTATTTGAGTGTCCCAATCGTGATCGTCACAATGGGCACAACAGAGGCGCTCTTGTTATATGAGACCCAGAAGCGCTCTGAGTTATAGAACACCATTCTGAATACAGAGCCATCCGGTCTTAGCAGCAGTCCCTCACCAACCACGCTCTTGTAATCGGGCGCGCCAACTGCACCTGTGTAATCAGTGGAAATCGTCACAACCCTTTGGCCCTGGTAAGCAATTTGCGCCGTTTCACTGGGTGACAAGACGTAGAAATCCTGTTCGTCGCTCTTCATTGCCGGCTCGCCGAGTTTTGTTCTCACTTCGGTGGCTGTCATGCCGAGGCGAATGCCACGATATTCTCTGTAGAGCGGTTGCTGCATTTGAGCATTTGCACGGACCGATTTCAGTGACTGGTTCTCAGTCTGTCCTTTGCCAATCATCCCAATTAACAGCAACAAAAGGGCGGCGAGCAGAAAGTACGTTATTTCGACGATTCCAGGGTTATGTTTCCTTATGCTGTATCTCATCTCAATCACCTCCTCGAGGGGTTCGTGCGATCATTTCTGTGTTTCTCCCAAACCTCTTGCCAACGGCCCAAATCTGCCCTCCGGCGCGCATTTGCAAAACGATTTCATCGAGAGGCCGCCGCGGCGGACCAAACATCACGTAACCCATGCGCATATCGAATGTTCCTTGATGGCACGGGCATCTGAGACAGCGACGCGAAGCGTCGACGTCAACAGAACAGCCTGCATGAGAGCATCGGCGGCTGTAAGCCCTGAACTCGCCGTCACTCGAGCGCAGCAGGACAGCCGGATCGTTTCTGGTCGGATAGTTGAAGTAGAGGCTGGAACCTGGAAGCAACGTCTCTGCGCCGTCGATCTTATCCGGGGGATAGGCAATCATCGAGTCTTGTGCGGCAACGACTTTAGTGACAGCGGGCGCTGCCAGCACCAGCCCAGCCGAGGTTAGCATCAGATCCGAGCAGAAAGTGCGTCGAGTGGTGTGTGACAGGTGGTACCCATCACCGTGATCTCGCTGATTCATTTGCACGCTCCCTCCACTGATAATTCCGGCCGTAGCCCAGGTGGAAAAGCACGTCGACGTAAGCGCAATGTACGTGCCGGGGGGTGTCGTGATGAATGTCGCAGAAAACGAGGTCAGCAAGCGAAACCAACTGTGAAAAGTTCACCAACAAAGCGCGAAAACGCGCAGTGTGCTAATCTCAGCGCCGGCCTCCCTTGCGCTATATTCGCCACAAAGACGAACAAAAGGCACAAAATCAAGGAAAATTCTGTCGTGCTTTTTAGGGCGGTTGGTTTCTAAATTGCGATAGGCACTGCTCAGCGATGTCCACTCAAGTGATGGAACACGAACATTCACCGGAGGCTATTCGGAAACGGCTGGAGCGTGGCCCAACGCACAACTACCTCCGCGACTGGATCTACGGCGGTATCGATGGGGCGGTGACGACTCTGGCTGTTGTCACTGGAGTTGCGGGGGCGCAGCTTTCAAAGTGGGTAATTATCGCACTGGGATTTGCGAACCTGTTTGCAGACGGTTTTTCGATGGCGGCCAGTAACTATCTTGGAACCAGGGCCGAACATGACGATTGGCGACGATTGGAGCACGTCGAGTACCGTCACATCGAACTAAATCCGGAGGGGGAGCGAGAAGAGGTCAGGCAAATTTTTGAACGCAAGGGTTTTGAGGGCAGCGACCTGCAACGAGTTGTGGAGTTGATGACAGCTAACCGTGAACGATGGGTTCAAACGATGCTGATGGACGAGTATGGACTACCTTATGAAATACGCTCCCCGTGGATTGCCGCGCTCAGCACATTCACAGCGTTTCTGGTATGCGGGCTCGTTCCACTGCTTCCCTTTTTATTTGGAATTCAACAGTCTCTCATGCTGTCGATAATACTGACGGGCATGGTGTTCGTGGCGATCGGGTCGCTCAAGAGCCGATGGTCAACTTCATCCTGGTGGCGTTCGGGCCTCACGACATTCTTCGTGGGTGCCATCGCGGCATCACTTGCGTACCTGGTTGGTGTCACCTTGAAGCAGTTGTTGGGACAGACACCATGACTCGCCCACAAAGAAGCACTAAACATCACTCGTACCTCAGTGCCACGAGTGGATCGACTTTTGTCGCTCTGCGGCCAGGTATGTAACAAGCCGCTAATGCCACACCGGTCAGCAAAGCCGCGATGGTGATAAACGTTGCGGGATCCGTTGGTTCGACTGCAAAGAGCATCGTCGTCATCAGTCGCGTAAGCGCGAATGCCCCAATCAAACCGCAACCGATTCCGATGAGCGCCAGTATCATTCCCTCGCCGACCACCATTCGAAACACATCGCGCGATTGCGCGCCGATGGCCATGCGAATACCGATCTCGTGTGTGCGCTGCGTCACGGCGTAAGACATCACGCCATAAATACCGACCATGGCCAGTATGAGCGCCACCGTCGCGAATACCGTGAGCAATACGAGATTGAATCGTCGACCGGAATTCGAGTCTGACAGGACCTGTTGCATGGTCGCCGACTCGCCCAGCGGCAGATCCTTATCGATCGTTTGAATCTGGTTTTTTACTGCACCGACCAGACTCAGAGGCTCAGTCGTAGTACGAAGCACCAGGCTCATCGACGGACTCGGCGCCTGGAGATAGGAAAAGTAAACTTCGGGTTTGGCGGCTGTATCCACACCCAGTCGCTTTGTGTCTGCGACTACGCCGACTATCGACATCCACGACTCACCGTCATCGAACGTGATCCGCTTCGCAATGGGATCTTCGCCGGGAAAATAGAGCCGGGCGAGATCGTTGTTGATGATCGCGACCTGCGGCGCGTCGCTATTGTCGCGGTCGGAGAAGTCTCGTCCTTTCAGCAAGGAAATACCGAACGTGCTGAAGTAGCCGGGGCTGACGCTGCTCGTGTTGATGATCATCTCTTTGCCGGCTTCCGGTTCCGGACGTCCTTCGATGCGGAAGTCGGATCCGGAAACGGAGAGAGTAAGAGGCAGCGCTGTGGTCGCACCGGCAGACTGAACACCGGCGAGCGACTGAATGCGCTCGAGCGCCTGTTGAAAGAAGGCCGCCTGTTGGCGATCCTCCGGATACCTCGAACGCGAAAGCGTGAGGCTCACAGTCAATACTTGATCGGGATTGAAACCGAGTTTTGTCTGCTGCAGGCGTACGAAGCTCTTGATCATAAGCCCCGCGCCGATTAGCAGCACGAGTGAAAGCGCTACTTCGACGGCCACCAACAAATTTCGTGTGCGTTTGCCGGCAGCGCTTCCCATCGATCCTTTCGAACCTTCTTTTAACCCTTCGTTAAGGTTGGGCTTCGCCGCGTGAAATGCTGGAACCAATCCGAATAGAAGTCCTGTGATCAGCGAGATCGCGAGAGTGAAACCAAACACCTTCGCGTCAACGCCAACTTCATTGAGACGCGGAACATTGTCCGGGGCCAGGGCCACCAAAACATCCGTACCCCAGTATGCGAGTAACAGGCCGAGCGCGCCGCCAGCGAGTGAAAGCATCAGGCTTTCAGTGAGCAGCAATCGCAGAATGCGCAAGCGGTTCGAACCTAAAGCAGTGCGAATAGCAATCTCTTTCTGTCTCGCGGCTGCTCGCGCGAGCAAAAGGTTCGCGATGTTTGCACAAGCTATGAGCAGCATGAAAACGACGGCTCCCAGCAACACGAGCAACGCCGGTCGAATCTCCTTGACCGTTTGTTCTTGTGTGGGAATGAGACTAATACCGATACCGCTGTTGCCGTCCGGATACTGCTGCTCGAGCCGACGTTCGATAGCAGTCATCTCGGCCCGGGCCTGATCGATTGATACTCCTGGTTTAAGCCGGCCGATGGCGAAGAGCGAGTAGTTGCCACGACGCAATTCGGCGGGCGTTGGCGCGAGGGGCACATACAACTCAATGGGATCATTGATGACTTTCCCGCCGTAGCCGAAGCCAACCGGAAATTGAAAGCCGGCAGGCATAACACCTACGACCGTGTAATTCTGGTTATTGAGTGTTAGTGATTTGCCGATGATGGCGGGATCAGAATTAAAGCGAGTTCGCCAGAGTGCGTGGCCCAGGACCACAACGCGAGCGGCTCCCTCCTTGTCTTCATCAGGTAGAAAGGTGCGACCAAGCAGCGGTGTCGCACCAACAAGGGTAAAAAGATTGGCGGAAGATCTGATGGTCAACAACCGCGCAGGCTCGCCTGTTCCGGTGAGGTTCAGGTTTGTAAATGTATAAGCTGAGATTTGGTCGAAGGTCCGGTTTTGATCTACCCAGTCGCGAAGATTCGCATACGAGACGGGCATCTGATAAAGGTCCCTCTGCGGGCTTTCTTCCCAGATAGTTACGAGGCGAGCAGGATCGTTGTATGGAAGCGGCCGAAGCAATACCGCGTTGACTACGCTGAACATCGCCGTGTTGGCCCCAATGCCGAGGGCGAGCGTGAAGACCGCGATGAAGCTGAAGCCGCGATGCTTCAGCAGCGTGCGAAAGCCATAGCGCAAGTCTTGCAGTAAGTTTTCCACGGTGTCTCCTTAGAAGCTAAGGTTTGGAAACGTGACATCATTATAGGCCACAAGAAAGCACAAAAGGCACAAAAGGATCTCCCTTGTGCCTTTTGCGCTTTTTGTGGTTTCTTGTGGCTATTCGCCGCTTGTCGTTCCGAGAGCGAACTCGCCTTGGAAATTGCGGTCCGCCGCCTCATCTTTTTCCCACTTTACCAGTTTCAAATCGAGAACGAAGATCGAATAGATCACCGGCACCAGCAGCAACGTGATAAATGTGGCTACACTCAATCCTCCGATCTGCGCGTAACACAACGGTTCCCACAATGGTCCACCGTGCGATGCGAGCGGGAACAGCGCGATCACCGTTGCGCCCACTGTTATCAGCACCGGACGCAAGCGCATGATGCCTGCGTCTAACAACGCTTCGAGCAGCGGCTCGCCCTCGGCATGTTTCTCTTCAATGCAGTCGAAGAGCACGATGATGTGACTGACAATGACACCTACCAGACTCACGATCCCGCCGAACGCCATGAACCCGAACGGCGCTCCCATGATCCACAGCGCCGCCAGCGCGCCCACCATGCCAAACGGCACTGCCGCAAAAACGATGAACGGTTTGATAGCATTCTTGAACTGGAAAACGAGCGCCACGAAGATCGCAGCCACCGAGATCAGCAGCACGATGGTCAAATCCATAAAGCCCTTCAACTGCTCTTCTTCTTCGCCCCCAACCTCCATGTGATAACCCGCCGGAAGAGTCTGTTGCAGTTGGTCCAGTTTGAGCCGCGCGGCGGACATAACCTCCGACGCGAGTTTTCCTTCCGCAGGCATAGCCGAGATGGTGATCGTGCGAAACTGGTTGCGGGATCTCATCTTCTCGATCTGCATGCCGTACTCAGTCGACGCTACCTGTCTGAGCAACACCTTTTGCCTGCTCTCGTCGCCGTAGACGTACAGATTCTTCAGGGCGCCCAACTGTGCTCGCTCCTCCATCCTCAACCTCGCCACGACCGGAATCTGCTTATCGCCCTCACGCAACGTCGTCACCTGTTTACCGTAAGTCGCCGACAGCGACGCCATCGCGACGTCGTGGTTCGTCACTCCCGCAATGTTCGCGCGATCGGGATCCGTTTTCAGATGAAGGGCCAAACTCTGGTCCCCCCAGTCGTCGCGCACTCGCTCCGCGATCTCCGTTTCTTCGAGAATCGCTTTGACGCGGCTCGCATACGAACGCAGCATCTGCACGTCCTGACCGCTCACACGAATCGCAACCGGCAACCCGACTGCTTTACCCGACTCGAGCTGCCGCACGTCGATTCGCGCCCCTGGGACTCTCGCCGACAAAGCTTCCTGCAACGGATGGATCAACTGCTCCGTATCATGTTTGTCCTTCACCTGAACAATGATTTGCGCGTAG
>DASSEB010000498.1:0-8967 GCA_035696765.1 Pyrinomonadaceae bacterium
CGGTAGGCGGCGTACCATTGGTGGGCGGAGGGGTAGTCGGTTTTTAGTTCGTTGGCGCGGCGGAGTTCGCGCTCGGCGCCTTTCCAGTCCCATTCGAAACGCAACTTTACTTTGGGATCGGGTTCGTCCGTGTCATGAATACTGGTGCGAGAGTCTAGCAGTAGCTCAGGGGACGGTTGCGGCAGGTCATCTTCCGGCGGCAGGTAATTTGTCGCCAGTCGCAAATAACAATCCACAATACCCGCATAGGCCAGCGCGTAGTTAGGATCGAGGTCAATGGCCTGCCGGAAATGCCCAATCGCCTTCTCGATACCTTGTTTCGTGTACCTGCTCCAGTGATAGCGACCTTCCAGATATGCCTGGTAAGCCTCGGCATTCTCAGTATAGCGGGCGGTAACGCGCTTCTCTTCATCCCCCGTTAACTGGAGTCGCAAAGTGGCCAGCAGTTGCCGCGTAATGGCGTCCTGAATCTCAAGAATGTCTTGCCTGTGACAGTCGAAACACTCTCCCCACAACTGCCACCCAGTCGCGGTATCAACAAATTCCACACCGATCGCTATCCCTGATGGTCGCGAGTTGATCTTGCCGACCAGCACTGCCGTGGCGCCCAGGTCCGTGCCAATCTGCCGTGGAT
Source organism: Pyrinomonadaceae bacterium (assembly GCA_035696765.1). GTDB lineage: Bacteria > Acidobacteriota > Blastocatellia > Pyrinomonadales > Pyrinomonadaceae > PSRF01. Next base: position 635 of record DASSEB010000498.1, read on the forward strand.
CACCGTCTTTCGTCCGGTAACGGAAGACGGCGCTGCGCGACATCACGCGCAACTTGGAAACACGTGAGAGGTTGTTGATGATGTTTTCGGTGACTCCGTCAGCCAGGTAGTCAATTTCCTGATCACCACTGATGTTAATAAAAGGAAGCACAGCGACGATCGGGCGTGGCGTAGCTTCAACAGCCGCGGGCAGCAGTATCTCGCCGTCGTGATTCTCGGCGGCACCGACAACTCGGACCGAGGCCACGAACCGATAACCACGGCGCGTCACCGTTTCGATATATCTCGGACCAGCGCGCTCGTCGCCCAGCGCGCGCCTGAGTGTGAAGATGTTTTGACTGAGGTTTGACTCCTCGACAAACGTATCGGGCCAGACTTCATGAAGCAGTTTGTCCTTCTCAACCAGGTGACCGGCATTGGCCACGAGCATGAGCAATATCCTCGCGGCTTTTGGCGTGAGCGAGATCGTGTTGCCGCAGCGCGTGAGGACACATGTTCCCGTGTCTAATCGAAACGGTCCAAACTCATAGCAGAGGTGATGAGGTATATGAGGCATAGATCTAAGAAGAGTTTAAGAACTCTTTGAGATTGTTCTAAGGATTTCTAAATAGAAAAGTGAGTATAGTCAACCCCGTCGTTAAGCGCTACTGCTATTTTTTAGAGGTTGCCAGTTGAGTGCAACTCAGGGAATAGCAAGATCGAGAGCTTCTCGCGTGAGCGTTTGATCTGGACCAGTTGAGAGAGGGGGCAAAATCAACTGGTGGGACAGGTGGGTGTCCTTCGCCGGATTTGGGAACCTCACCCCAACGACCTTCGCTGATCCTTGTGCCTCGTGGCGGGCTTCGCCCAGCAAGGCTGGCCTGAGGCGCAAGGCAGTGAGGATAAACACGGATTTCAGATCAGGATTCTTATCCGTGTTTATCTGTGTCAATCCGGGGCTGAAGCGGTACCCGGTGGGAACAACGGCCCATCTTTGTCCGCCGCCACCGCGACTGCTATCCTTCCCTGCTTTGGAAATGTCAGAGGCGAATTCCAAACTCAAAGAGCGTGTGCGTGCGTTTTGGCAGGAACATCCGTGCGGGACCAAGTTCGCGGATGCTGAACCTGGGTCGCGCCGTTTTTACGAGCTGGTAGAAGAGCATCGCTACAAAAAAGAGTGGCACATTCCCGCGGCGGCAGACTTCTCAAACGCAAAAAATTTGTCTGTGCTTGAAATCGGTTGTGGACTCGGAACCGATGGAGCCCAATTCGCCAAAGCAGGAGCCCATTACACCGGAATCGATCTAACGCAAGCCGCCGTCGATCTCGCTAAACGGCGCTTCGAGTTGTTTCAACTACCTGGCACTTTTCGCATTGCTGACGCCGAACGCCTCGACTTCCCTGACAACTCATTCGACGTCGTTTACTCTCACGGCGTACTTCATCACACACCCGACACAGCGACAGCAGTACGCGAAGTTCATCGCGTGCTTCGTCCCGGTGGCCGCGCAATCGTCATGCTTTACCACCGCGATTCCTACAATTACCGCGTCAATATCTCGGTACTTCGTCGCGCCGGCGTACACCTATTAAGATGGAATCCGGGCGTGAAGCTCGTTAACCTTCTGACCGGTGAACCCGAAGATGCTTTGCGCGAACACGCACGACAATTAAAGGCCCAACCCGAATATTTAAGCTCGGAAGAATTCTTGAGCAGCAACACGGACGGCGCGGGCAATCCCCTCGCGCGAGTTTATTCTCGAACGGAAGCGCGCGAACTCTTCAAAGACTTTTCCCACGTAGAACTGCGCGCCTACTTCCTGAACAAGCGTTGGCTTCCGTTGCTCGGACCGATTCTGCCACGCTCACTGGAATCCCAAATGGCTTCGAGATGGGGCTGGCATTTGTGGATTTATGCTACAAAGGGCTGATGAAGAATTTCCTGATCACTGGTGGCGCCGGATTCATTGGTTCTCATTTAGTCGATCGGCTGCTCGCGACCGACATCGAGCGCATTACAGTCATTGATGACTTCAACGACTTCTACGATCCGTCGATCAAGCGGGCCAACATTCGCGAGCACCTGAACGATCCGCGCTACACCATCGCTGAAGTTGACATTCGAGATCGCAGCGCGCTCGAACAAGTATTCAAAAACAATAACTTCGATTGCATTGTGCATCTCGCGGCACGCGCCGGCGTGCGACCCTCACTGTCCGAGCCGCAGCTCTACACTGAGACAAACATCAACGGCACGTTAAACCTGCTCGAGCTTGCGCGACACAAGAACATCAACCAATTCGTCTTCGGCTCATCGTCATCTGTTTACGGCATCAATGCCAAAGTGCCGTTCAGCGAGGACGATCCCATCCGTCAACCCATCTCACCTTATGCCGCGACGAAAGGCGCCGGCGAACTTCTCTGCCACACGTATTCGCATCTGTACAATCTGCGTTGCATTTGCCTGCGGTTCTTCACGGTCTATGGACCACGCCAGCGACCGGATCTCGCGATTCACAAATTCGCGAAGCTGATAACCGAAGGCAAGCCGATCCCGGTTTTTGGCGACGGCACGACGCGCCGCGATTACACATACATCGACGACATCATCGACGGCGTCATGGCCGCCATCAACTACGACAAAACCAACTACGAAGTAATTAACCTCGGCGAGTCGCGAACCGTGGAACTCCGGGAACTGATCTCATTGCTCGAAAAAGAACTGGACACACACGCGATAATCGATCGCCAACCGCCGCAACCCGGCGACGTTCCCCAAACTTTCGCCGACATTTCGAAGGCGCGGACGCTTCTGGGTTACGACCCAAAAACTCAGATCGAAGTAGGCCTACGCCGCTTTGTCGAATGGTTTCAGGCAAAATAGTCTAAAATGCAGGCAGCGCCTCGCGCCCCAATTCGATGAAGATTCTCGACGAACAGGAAATAAAACAGGACGAGCGGACGAGTCCCACAGTCAACACTCCTGACGTGTCGGTTTTTCTTCCCGTCTTCAACGAAGAGCCGAACTTGCTGCCGCTGCACGCCAAGCTCGACGAGGCATTGAAATCGCTCGGCCGCACGGCGGAAATCGTTTACGTCGACGATGGCTCGACGGACGGCAGCCTAAAGATCCTCCGCGAAATCGCTGAACTCGATCCGCGTGTGCGCGTCGTTGCGCTGCGGAGAAATTACGGTCAAACAGCAGCAATGGCCGCCGGCATCGATGCCGCGAGCGGGGAAGTTCTGATTCCGATGGACGCCGATCTCCAAAACGATCCGGCCGACATCACGCGCTTGTTGCAAAAGCTCGAGGAGGGATACGACGTCGTTTCAGGTTGGCGCAAGAACCGCAAAGACAAGATGATCACGCGCAAGATCCCTTCGATGATCGCGAATCGTTTGATCTCGTGGATTGGCGGGGTGCCGCTGCACGATTACGGTTGCTCATTGAAAGCTTACCGTCGCGAGTCGTTGCAGGACGTTCGCTTGTACGGCGAGATGCACCGCTTCATTCCGATCTACGCAGCATGGGCCGGTGCTCGCGTCACCGAGATACCCGTTGAGCATCATGCGCGCACGATGGGCAAATCGAAATACGGCCTCTCGCGAACACTCAAGGTCGTATTTGATCTGATGACGATCAAATTCATGGCGTCGTATCAAACAAAGCCGATTTACGTTTTTGGTTCGTTCGGAATGCTGGCGTTTCTGATCTCAATTTTGGGGGGACTGTACGCCGTCTTCCTCAAACTCATTCACAAAGCAGACTTCGTGCAGACGCCCCTGCCAATCTTAAGCATCGTGATGTTCGCCGTCGGTGTTCAGTTTTTGTTGATGGGCCTGCTCGCCGAAATGCTCGTGCGCACTTATCACGAATCTCAGGCAAAGGCGATCTACTCAGTGCGCGAGCGGTTAGGCTTTAAAGATCGTCTCAATAAATAAGATGTGCGGAATTACCGGCTGGGCCAATCTGGATTTTAACGTGCCGCCTGTTGAAGGCGGGCGAGAACTCCTGCACGCGATGTGTGAGCGCATGGTCCATCGCGGCCCAGATTCCGAAGGACTGTTCGTCACAAGCGGCGCCGCACTCGGCATGCGACGTCTTGCGATCATCGATCTGGTGACGGGTGAACAACCGGCTTTCAATGAAGATAAGAGCGTTGCGGTTATTCTCAATGGCGAGATCTACAACTACCGCGAGCGGCGCGCCGAACTCGAAACCCGCGGACACACTTTTCGCAGCGCTTCCGATACAGAAGTGTTGCCACACCTTTACGAAGAATACGGCGACGAAATGGTCCGCGAACTAAACGGCATGTTCGCGTTTGCCTTGTGGGACAGCAGGCGTCGACGCTTACTCATCGCGCGCGATCGTTTTGGTGAGAAGCCACTGTACTGGGGCGTTTTCGACAACACGCTGCTCTTTGCTTCCGAGCCGAAAGTGCTGCTGGCGCATCCGTCGGTGAAGCCCGCACCCAATCTCCAGGCGTTGCGGCAATACTTGTCGTTTGATTACGTGCCCGCACCACTTTCGATCTACCAAGGCATCAACAAACTTCCCGCGGCGCACAAACTCACACTCGAAGATGGACGCGTGTGCGTCAAGCGTTATTGGCAGCTCAGTTACAAGATAGCCGAACCGGTTCCGTCCGAGCAGGATGCTGCCGAACGCTTGCGTGAACTGCTCGCCGACGCAGTGCGCATGCGCTTGGTTTCCGACGTGCCGTTAGGCGTGCTGTTGTCTGGCGGGGTTGATTCATCGACTGTTGCCGCACTCGCAGTGCGCGCGTCGTCCGAGCCGGTGAAGACGTTCTCGATCTCATTTGCTGAGTCTTCGTTCGATGAGTCAGCGTATGCGCGCGGCGTCGCGAAATTTCTCGGCACGGACCATCACGAAGAGCGTCTCAGCGCTAACCTCGCGGCGAATCTCGTGAGCGAAATCGGCGCGTGGATGGACGAGCCATTCAGCGATCCTTCGCTCGTGCCCACTTATCTCCTCTCGCGTTTCACTCGCAAGCACGTCACCGTCGCGCTCGGCGGCGACGGCGGAGATGAATTGTTCGCGGGCTATCAGATGTATGCGGGACTTCGCTGGGCCGAGTTATACAAACGCGTCCCTGCGTCACTGCGTGACCGTATTGTGGAACCGCTCGTCCGGTTGTTGCCGGTGAAAACGAAGAACCTATCGTTGGATTACAAAGCACTGCGGTTTGTGACTGGTGCGAAGTACGACACAGTCGCGCGTCATCACGTTTGGTTCGGCTCGTTCACGCCGGAGGAGCAAATGCAGTTGTTGACTCCGGAAGTGCTTGCTGCAACCGACAGCGAGATCTATGCGGAAGCCCGGCAGATAGCGGAAGAGTGTGATAGCAGCGATCTGATGACGCGGATGCAGAGTGTTGACACGCGTCTGTATCTCGCGGAAGACATTCTGACCAAAGTCGATCGAGCAAGCATGGCCGTATCGCTGGAAGTGCGCGCGCCTTTTCTCGATCCGCGCGTGGCGGAATTTGCCGCGTCGCTGCCTTCGAATTACAAATTGCGCGGTCACAAAACGAAGTACATTTTGAAGAAGGCAGTGAGAGAATTGTTGCCTCACTTCGTGACACGTCGAGGGAAGAAAGGTTTTGGAGTTCCAGTGGCTGAGTGGTTGAAGGTCAAGTTGCGCCCGCTCGCAAGAGATCTTCTGTCGCCCGAACGCGTTCGTCGCGCAGGCGTTTTCAATCCGGCTTATGTTGCGCGATTGCAGGACGAACACGAACGCGGCATCGCCAATCATCGCAAACTGCTTTGGACGTTATTGATGTTCGAACTCTGGCACGAGAGCTTTGTCGAAACACCGAGACGGATCGAGACATCTGTTCGCACATGAATTTTCAGTCCGTTTATGATCAACTCTTCTCCTGGTGCCAACAACGTGATTTCGCCGGACACGATCCCTTCGACGCATTGAACAGCCGCGTTTTTCAATCGACCCCACTCGCGCAATCCCGCAACGCTCGCTTTATCTGGACGCAACTCTTAAAAAGATCTCCTTCAGACGTTCGCACGCTGGCTCGTGTTCCACCAGAGCGCAATGCGAAGGGCATCGCGTTGTTCGCGCTGGCGCAAATCGCAAATAATCGACGTCGCCAGACCGAAGAGTCTCAGAAGCAGATCCGCGAATTCGTGTCGGGACTGTTATCGATGAAGATCGAGGGTTACAGCGGCGCGTGTTGGGGTTACAACTTCGATTGGCAAAGCCGAAAGTTTTTTGCACCGCGAGATACGCCGACGATTGTGCCTACTGCTTTTGCTGCGCGGGCGTTGATCGAGGCTGGGTTTGATTCACAGGATACGGCGCGGAGTGTTTGCGATTTCATCATGACAGATTTGCCGCGGCCGGTTGATAACAAGGACGAGCTTTGTTTCAGTTACGCTCCGAAAACTGATACGCGGATCTTCAACGCCAGCCTGCTCGCCGCGGAAGTGCTTGCGAGTGTTGGTAAATTAACTGGCGAACAAGAACTGTTTGAGCTAGCAGAACGCGCGACTCGGTACGTCGTCAACAACCAGCGACCGAACGGTTCATGGTTTTACGGCACGGACGCGAACCAGGCGTGGATCGATAACTTTCACACCGCGTACGTGCTGTTTTCTCTGAAGCGCATAATTGACGCCTCTTCATTTGGCGCGGAGTTTCAACCCGCTCTGACACGCGGTTATGAGTTTTGGAAGAACAACTTCTTTCTTGCGAACGGGTGGCCGAAATACTACCATGACGACCCTTATCCCGCGGATGCACACGCCGCTGCCAGTGCAATCGTCACCCTCCTGGAGTATCGTGAGTTGGACAGCGACGCATCGACGCTGGCCCAGAAGATTGCGGCTTGGACTATTCAAAACCTGCGCGACACGCGAGGCTTCTTTTATTATCAACGACGACGTTTCTACACGGTTCGCAAACCCTACATGCGCTGGACGCAGGCATGGATGCTCTATGCGCTGGCGCGTTTGCTCGAGGAACAGAACTGACGGATGCCGATAGCAGCGGATGTAATCCTCGGACGCGACGTGCGGATCTTCCAGCCGGAACTGGTCAACCTGTATGGCTGTTCGGTCGGCGCAGAAACGAAGATCGGAGCTTTTGTCGAGATTCAAAAGAACGCGAGCGTGGGAGCGCGTTGCAAAATCTCATCGCACAGTTTTGTGTGTGAAGGTGTCACGATTGAAGATGAGTGCTTCATCGGTCATGGCGTGATGTTTACCAACGACATCTACCCGGGCGCGGTAAACAGCGATGGTAGCCCGCAAACGGAAGCTGATTGGGAAGTGGTGAAAACAACCGTCAGGAAACGCGCGAGCATCGGTAGCAATGCGACAATCATCGCCGGTGTTACGATTGGCGAAGGAGCTTTAATCGGAGCGGGCGCTGTCGTCACGAAAGACGTTCCCGACTTCGCTATCGTAGCAGGTGTTCCGGCGCGCGTGATTGGAGACGTTCGCAAACAAAGATGATCAGAGTTGGGGTAATCGGCTACGGCTATTGGGGGCCGAACCTGGTGCGAAACTTTATGGCGGCGCCGGGTTCGGCTGTGACGCGTGTGTGTGACCTGCGCAGGGAGCGCCTGTCATCTCTGGGGAAAATCTATCCTGGTCTCAAGACTTGTAGTGATTCGTCTGAACTGATCAACGATCCGCAAGTCGATGCCGTGATCATTGCAACTCCCGTGTCTTCGCACTTCGAATTGGCTATGTCGGCATTGAAAGCAGGCAAGCACGTGCTGGTTGAAAAACCGTTGGCATCGACATCGGATCAAGCACGCAGGCTCGTAGACGAAGCAGCTACGCGAAACCTCGTGCTGCTGGTGGACCACACTTTCGTTTACACCGATGCGGTGCGGAAGATTCGCGAGTTGATCGCTTCCGGTGAACTGGGCCAGATCTATTACTACGACGCCGTGCGCGTTAACCTCGGACTCTTTCAGCATGACGTCAACGTGATCTGGGATCTCGCGATTCACGATCTTTCGATTATGGACTACGTCCTTCCCGCAAAGCCGAATGCCATCTCTGCTACAGGCATCAGTCACGTTCCGGGCCAGCCTGAGAACGTCTCGTACATCACGCTCTTCTTCGACAGCGCGCAGATCGCCCACGTGCACGTTAACTGGCTGACCCCCGTGAAAGTTCGCCACACGTTGATCGGCGGCAGTGAAAAGATGATCCTGTACGACGATCTAGAGCCCAGTGAGAAGTTGAAGGTCTACGACAAAGGCATAAGCGTCGCGCCCGGCCGGGAGGACGTCTACCGGATGCTCGTGAGTTATCGATCGGGCGACATGTGGGCGCCGCGTCTCGACAACACCGAAGCG
>DASSEB010000499.1:0-13568 GCA_035696765.1 Pyrinomonadaceae bacterium
CACGTTTCCCGGCCAGGAGTGGCCAAACAGTCTTTGATACGCCGCCTGTGAAACTCCGGTGATCGGCCGCTCGTATTTTTGCGCGTACATGTGCAGGAAGTGTTCAGTCAACAGTTGAATGTCTTCACTTCGTTCGCGCAAGGGCGGCACGTGAATCGTGATCGTTGAAATGCGATAAAAGAGATCGTCGCGCAGCAGGCCGTCACGGATTGCATCCGCAGGCGGTCTGTTCGTGGAACACACCAGGCGGAAGTCGACAGCGTAAGTCTTTTCTGATCCGATCTTGCGATAACTTCGTTCCTGCAACACGCGCAACAGTTTCGGCTGCAACTCGATCGGCATCTCCGCAATTTCATCGAGCATCAGCGAACCGCCCGCGGCGTGTTGCACGAGTCCTTCCTTGTCAGCGTGCGCGCCGGTGAATGCGCCTTTGGTGTGACCGAAGAGCTCCGACTCGATCAGTTCTTTTGGAAGTGCGGCGCAGTTTACTTTGATGAACGGTTTTTTCGAGCGAAGCGACTGGTAGTGAATGGCGTTGGCTATGAGTTCCTTGCCTGTCCCCGACTCACCAACTATCAAAACATTCGCGTCGGATTTTGCGACCGATTCAATCGTTTCATAGATCTGCTGCATCGGTTTCGATGCGCCGATGATGTTGAAGTACTCAGCGCGAGTCGACAGTTGCCGCCGCATGTTAGCCGTTTCCGCAACCAGTTCACGACGTTCGAGCGCCTTCTCCACCAATGGCTGAAGCTGATCGAAATCGAAAGGCTTCTCGACGAAATAGAAAGCACCGGCCTTTGTTGCCTCGACCGCTTTTTGTACCGACCCATAACCGGTGACGACAATCACTTCTGTTGTCGGCCGTGCATCCTTCATGTGACGCAGCACTTCGAGACCGTCCATGTCGGGCAGTTGTAAATCGCAAATCGCCAGGTGATGCCCGCCCTGATCAAACAGCTCGATGGCGGCCGCTCCGGTTGCCGCAGTATCGACGGAGTATCCTTCCTCAACAAAGTTCTGCCGTAGAGAATCCGCCATCGTTGGTTCGTCGTCTACAACAAGAATCCGCGTTTCTTTGTTCTCCACCTTTCTCTCCTCTCTCGAAATCGCTGCGCCGTGGGGCATGATTGCTACTCCTTTTATTCGTTATCAACGAGCGGAAGCTCAACCACGAACTTCTTATCTATGAATTTTGCTGACCCACCGTGGGCCTCGATTATCTTTGCCGCTAACGCCAGTTTCACTTCATCGCTTCCGGCAAATGAACGGAAGGGATCGCGATCCAGTTGGCGCAAGCCTGACCACTCAACAACAGCCCGCGAACCAGTTGCTTTAACACTCACCGTAATCTGACCGGCTTCATTTTCATTTTGCCGGTGCTTTAGTGCGCCGGCGCATACCCACTTCAAAGCGTCGGTGAGCTTGAAGTGGTCGAAACTACCCTGAACAACATCCGAAGCGTCGTCCCAAACTATCTGCGGATCGAAATTCGTGCAGATCGTGCGGAGGACTTTATCCACTTCAACTCCCGGTTGCTTTTTCAACTCCACCGGCTGCGCGTACCGCACAATCGTCGATAGATCCTCAGCCGCGCGATCGAGCCCGCCAATCAGTTTGGTGATCGTTTCCTGTTCATCTTCAGGCCGTTCACTCTTCTCGATCCTTCGTCGTAAGAACGTGGCATAGAGTTTGAGACCATTCAGTTGATTCTTGAGGTCGTGAACTATTTGCATTGAAGCTCGCCCGAGGTCTTGAAGTCGCTCATTCTCTTCGGGCTTCGACATTGCAGTCTTCATCAGGTGCAAATCTCTCCAAGGTCTTGAAGGGGCCGCAGGGGGAAGGGGAACCTCACTGCCAGTTCGAGTGTATGAATTGGACGCTGGCCTAAGATCCTTTTGTGTTGCGTTTCAGTGCGGGATGTTACCAAAAAAGGCGTCCGTATTCTAGTGATACAGCAAAATCAATGACTTGGAGGCGGTTTTCGGGTTGAAAGACGGTTCGCGACGGGCTCGAAGCCGACGATCAGAGATGAAAAAGCAGGACGAACAAGCTAAGGTTTTGCTGGTTGAAGACACCGAAGACAATCGCTTCATGATGCGGCGGCTGCTGGAGATGTCGGGTTACCAGGTGGTCGAAGCGACGAACGGGGAGGAGGCGGTGAAGGTTGCGCGGAATGAATCGCCGCGACTGATCCTCATGGATCTCAGTCTGCCGGTCATCGATGGTCTGGCTGCGACTCGCTTGATCCGTAAGCTTCCCCATTGTCAGAAGACGCCGATCATCGCCGTTTCGGCGCACGACTCATCCGACTTTCAGGTGGACGCACTCAACGCCGGGTGCAACAGTTACATCACCAAGCCGATCGATTTCAACGAGCTGGAAGACTTGATTGCCCAGTTGCTGACGAAGTAGCGCCCTCTCTGCCGCAGCCATCGCATTGCAAAACTGTTTTCACGTATCTACAATTCCTAACACTATGGCAGTCCCAGACCGGCGGATTGAAGCAAGCGAATCGAATCGAACCCTCATCATCATCGTGGCAGTTGCGGCCGCAGTCGTTATCGCACTCCTCTTCTACCTTTTAATGCGCGCGGGTGGTGGCAGGCCGGGGGAGCCTACGTTGCAGGGCGCGATACGCGCCGGCTCACCGGAGTTTGAGCGGTACAAGTCCCAAATCGTTCTCGACGATCCGGAAGCGACTGAAGCGAAGCGCGCGCTGGGCGATATCGTGATGACTCTGCAGACCACCGTCCGCAACCTTACGGGAAAGACATTGAACGGGCTTGAGATACGTGCAGCGGTGGTCGACTACGAGGGCCAGCCAGTGAAACAGAGAACAGTGGTCGTGATCCCCGGGCGTCATTCGGAATTACCACCGAACAAGACGATGGAAGTTCCGGTGATGTTGGAGGGCATGAGCGACAAAGACGCCCGCGCGAACATCAAGATGGAAGTGGTTGGGTTTAAGTTTAAAGAGTAGACAGTCGCAGATGCGGACTAGTTCAGAAAAAGCTCCTCGAGCGACTGGGTGACCGGCTGAACCGACACAATCTTCCCGCCAACTTTCCGCAGCGCTGCCAACACTTCATCAATTTCATTCTCTGAGTCGACTTCGATCCGCAGCCCTCTTGGCGTCGGAGCAATTTGTGTTTCCGGAAGGTGGAGACTCAGTGTGCGAGCGTCGGTGCCGGTGGCCATTACTTCCATCCGGTTCGGACCCTCAGTTTTGCGGCGCAGTTCGTCCAGGTGCCCAACCTGGGCAAGCCGGCCCTGTTTGAGAATAGCAACGCTGTCGCAAAGCACTTCGATGTCGGAAAGAATGTGAGAACACATGAAGACAGTTTTGCCTTCGTCACGCAGTTCTGCGATCAGGTCGCGCACTTCACGACGGCCAACCGGATCCAAACCACTCATCGGCTCGTCGAGAAAAACGATCTCGGGATCGTTTACCAGCGACTGGGCCAGGCCGACGCGTTGCAGCATCCCTTTTGAAAACTTTCTCAGTTGCGTGTCCCAACGCTTCTCGTCGAGTTTGACGCGCGCCAGCAGATCCGCGGCGCGCTTCTTTCGCTCAGCCGCCGCAAAGCCGAAGATCTGCGCGCAGTAATCGAGAAACTCGCGTGCGGTGAGATAGTCGTAGAAGTATGGGTTCTCGGGTAAGTAACCGATGCGTTCATGCATGCGCACGTCCTGAATGTCGCAATCGAGAATGCGCGCCGTGCCGGCTGTGGGAAAGATCAGACGCATGAGTAACTTCAGCGTCGTCGTCTTGCCGGCGCCGTTTGCGCCGAGGAAGCCAAAGATCTGGCCGCGATCGATTGAGAGCGAAAGGTCATCGAGCGCGCGCACTTTGCGTTTGCGCCAAAAGCCGACTTCGTAGTCTTTAGTGAGATTTTTTATTTCGATAACTTTCATAGGTGTTTGGACGCACACGAATCATTTCACCGGGATTCCAGACTTCAGATCCAACTCAATCTCACACGTGCCGGATCGCAAAACGTAAGGCACGCCTGTCGGATCGAGAGGTGCTCCCGACGCATCAACAGGCACACGAAGCGCGCGGAATGCGGGCTCAAGCTCCTGCCAACTGTTTGGACACTTTCCGGTGCGCGCTTGAAATACGGTCAGGAGTTTTCGCAAAGCGTCGCGCTGGTCCAGTGAATCCAGTTGCATCAGTCGCTTGTGCGCCATCTCCCGGACCTGATCGTCAGTCGACTGCTTGTACATCTGCGTGTAGATCTCGCGCGCAGTCGATCGGCTTCCACCCTCGGCAGCCATCTTTGCTTTCAGCGCCTCCATCCACGCCGGCGCCCCCGGAATCTGCGCTCCGCGGCCGTACGTTTCGCTTGCCGCCTTGTAATCCTGCTGCTGCCAATAGATGTAGCCGAGGTGGTGATAGAGCTTCCACGCATTCGGATTTGACTCAATGCCCTTTTGTGCAATGCGAATCGCCTCTTGAACGTCGACTGACGGCAGTACGACGGCTGCGTATTCGTAAGGAGGCAGAAACTCCGGATCCAGCGTCGTCGTCGTATCCAGCAATGGCGCGAGTAACTTCATGTCAAGCTGCCCGAGATTGTCGATCGGAACATCCTGACTGTGGTTGATGACTTTCCTGCCGACGTATTGGAGTGAGCGCATCCAGTACCAATCAGCGGCCAGGCCGTTGAAGCCCAGGCTCATTCTGCGTGCTGTTTTGGGGGTTAAGTAAAGACTCTCGTCGACGACGTTTGGGTCTGCCGGAGGCCGCAATGTCTCAGTCCAACGAACGAGCAAGGCCGCGCACGTAATCCCGATCAGGACCACCAGTCCGAGGGTGACAGTCTTCTTTCGATCGTTCGCGCTGGGGCTCATTTATTTAAAGTTGCGACGGCTGAAGACGAGTGTTGCCGCGGCAAGAATCACGATGATGTAGACGAGAGCATAGAGTGCGGTCGCAAAAACATAAGCCGCTGAAGGGGCGTGGCCATGAGCAGCGGGAGTAATGAAGCTGTAGTTAGCGAGATTGGGCAGCAGGTAATACAGGCCGCTAAACAGCCAGCGCGCGCTGGTGCTTCCAAGCGAGGCTGCGAGACTCTTCAGGTCAGCACTGAAGTGGCCGATGATGAAGACTAGAAACGTCAACAAAGCGGAGAGTGCCGGCGACGAAAATGAAGAGAAGAGAAGGGCGACCGCCGTTAACAGCATCAGCTCCATGTAGATCAATAAAACTGCCGGCCAGATCGTAAGGATCATGGGGTCCCAGCCGCGGCTGACGTACACGAGTGCGAGCGAAACTCCCACCGCCATCACCAGCACGTTCACCAGCAATGTGAGACAGAGTCCGAAGTACTTTCCAACCAGAAATTCGCCGCGTCCAACAGGCTTCGAAAAAACCGCATAGATCGTTCTACGTTCGATCTCTTTGTAGACGAGTCCCACGCCGACGAAGATTGCGATGAACACTCCAAACAGCAACATCGCGCTGAGGCCGAGATCGACGATCACTTTTCGTTCCTGCCCGCCGGACAATTCGCCGATGAAGATCGAAGCAGCGGTGAGTAAAAGAACGAAGAGGACCAGGTTGTAAAGCACGCGGTCGCGAACTGCTTCGCGGAAAGCGTTGCGTGCGATCGCGGTTATCCGCCAGAGAAGACTGCTTCTGGTTTGTGTGCGAGTCTTTGATTGTGTGATGGCTGCGGTGGTTTCCATAAAAGCGTATCCACAGCTTACACAGATCATCTGCGTAAGCTGTGGATCGTTAGAGCTTCTGCCATTGCGTGACCACGAAGCATGATGTGAGCCTGGTTTGTAGTTTGTTTACCAGTGGTTCCAGTCGCATCAGCAGCGGCGCATAAAACTTCTTACTCTCCGGTGAAATGCGAAAGATCAGTGAGTTCAAGACAAGCAGGAAAGCAAAGTTGCCGAGGTACTTTACCTGCTTGAGTTCAAAGCTGGTAGCAAAATCCTTCTGTAGCCGCGCCACATCGATCGACGCTTCATTGTCTGAAAAGAACCGATCGAAGCGATACCAAACACGCCTGACAATGTCCGGAAGCGAACCGCTGTGCGGTTCCATAAAACAGAGATGACCACCGGGCTTCAGCACGCGATGGATCTCCCCTACGGCTTGTTTGAGGTTCGGATGAACGTGATGCAGTCCGCCGACAACAGCAACACAGTCAAAGCTGTTGTCCGGAAGTCCCGAAGCAAGCAACGATCTCTTCACCACGGATGCATTACTCCAACGCGCCTGAAACGTATCGATGACCTCGTTTGAGATATCGAGTCCGGTCACAATCGCGCCATGCGAAAGCAAGTAGTTGGTAGTTTGACCACTCCCGCACATCGCGTCGAGCACTTTCATTCCCGACAGATTGAGGCCCTCAAACATCGGTTCGTAAATAAACCTACGGCGGTACTCAACACTCCAGTAGTCGCTGTAGTGTGCCTCGTAATCGGCAGCGATGTTGTCGTAGTGTTCCTGCTGCTGGCGTTCAAAAACGCCGAGCTGGGCTTGCCACGTCAACGAATTGGCGGGTACGTCCAGAACTTGCCTCATGGTCGCCTCCGCCTGAAGGGTACGGCCAGACTGCCGATGATCATTAAACCGCCCAAGCTAGCCATTGTCGAGAATTTAGTTCGTTGCGGTTCGTGAAAATCGAGTTGAACGGAAGTGGCCTGCTCGGGAATTGAAATGAGTAGAGCGCCGTCCTTATCCGGGCGGGTGGGCAAAACTCGTCCTCGACTGGTGGCGATCCAGTGCGGGTAGTAGAAAGTTTTCACACGCGCTTCAGTGGCTGGACCATCAACTATCGAGAACTCTCGATGCTCTGGTCGCCATGAACTGATACTCACCGAGCGATCCGCCACCTCTACCTTACTCGACATTTCTCTTATATCGGCGCGGGCCCAGATCGGGAACCAGTAATTTACGCTCTCGCTACCACGCAGGTTCGTAAGCATCGCCTCAAATTTCTGAGGTGGAAAATACTGGGCCTCACGCACGACATGTGAAAGCGTAAACACAACTGAAATCGCCATCGCGCCGAACAGAACGATCTGTGTTCTACGGCCTGACTGTCTCAGCAGCGGTAGACCTGCAGCGGTAAGAATCGAGCCTGCCATTGAGACCAGGGCCAGCCAGCGCCAGGGAAACTGTGTCTCCTGCAACGCTTTCAGCAGCATCCAAATCGGGCGGCTGAGAGGAACTGACATGAATAGCGCCAAAGCCGACAATGCCACGACTCCTCTGTACGCCGTTTTGTTGCGTTCGCTCCGTGCGAGCAGTAAGAAACCAGGCACGAATAACATTAGCGTCATCAGTGCGATGATGTTCATCCACCAAACGTTCAGATTGTCCGGAGAAAACGTCGAGAGCAGAAAGTTCAAGCGATAGTCAACTGACGCATCCCGTTCAACTTGGTTCACTCCGATCCAACTCATTTCCGCAACCATCGTCACCCAGTAAACCGCGCTGAGACTCAATCCGAGACCTGCCGCGAGCGAAAGCTTGGCGAGTTTGTGAAGCTTAGCTGGTCCATCAACTCTTGCTAAGGCATAAACAAGCAAAGCGAGCGACCCAATTACCGACAGGGGGAGATGCGTGAATAGCAAGAGGCCGTAGGTAGCCGCGAGGCCTGCAATGTCCTTCGGCTTACCTCTCTCACAAACTCTTTCGACGAAGCCGAAGACAAAAGGCAAGATTGCGCTCCCCGCCCATTCGGCGAGCAACGTGGCCTGATAGAGTTGATTAACGTGATAAGGAGCCAGAGCGTAGAAGAAACTGGCCCACATTGCAGTCGAAGCCGGCAGGATCGACCTGGTCCAGAAGTACATTCCCAATCCACTGATAAGAGAAAGTGCGACGAAGACAACCAGGGCCGCGCCATACCAGTTGCCGATCACAATCCGAGCAAAAGCGAGGAGGTAATAAAGTCCGGGAGGATAGAAGCGGAAGCTCGGATCGCCGTACCCACCATTCGATTCGGCCAACCAGCTCGGATACAGATCACCAGCCGCTAGTGCATCGTGGAAGGGAAGTGCAAAACGAAAGTGATTTGTGAGATCGACGTTAGACGGAATTCCCCAAACAATTGCGGGAATCATAAAGGCAAAAGAGACAGCGAGGACGAAAATGATTGCGGATTGCCGCTTGCCAATGGCCCATTGTGCGGAATCGGCACTAACAGAATTTGATATTTCGCAATCTGCAATCGGCACGGATCTAGTTTCCGAGGACCGGTAGCGCACCAATCTCGGCAATCGTGTTTGGAATCGCGCTTATATCAGTTTCACCACGCATAATGCCGACCTGGGTAGTGCCAAACCGGCGTGTACCTGACTGTGACATACCGGTAGTAATTGAGGGAAAGGCATAGACGCCGAACACGGCAAGGGGACCAGTGCCCGATGCTTCCACGATTTCGAAGTCATAGCCGCTCTTAGTGCCGCTGGCCAACACTGAGTCAATTAAATTCTGAGTTCCCAAAGCCGCTACCGTGTCGGCGTACTTCCCGTTTCCCTGCGTGGCTTGATACGTCACCTGAGCGCTATGGATCGCACGGAGTGATGCCTGGGCTGATCCTTCGTTTGCTGCTCGACGTGATGCAAGAAGATTGGGGATTGCAATCGCGGCAATGATACCGATGATCGCTACAACAATGAGTAGCTCTATTAGGGAGAAGCCTTGTTGGCGATTGGTCTTCATGTTGGTAATACTCCTTACCGGGTGAATTGCGCCCGAAGCGTAATCTTGACTCGTTTACAACAAAGTGTGTGCCAGACGCGTCACTGCGTGCTTTGACTCGGCTTGGTTACACGAATTGACAAAAACCGGCATCGGTGTGTGTCGCAATGTGGCACGCGCACGAGCGTTGATATTGTCGAAACAAAAAGAGGGCGGAAGCGAACTTCCACCCTCTCGAAGTAATGCCCGTTAGCCGGGTTAGTTACCCAACGGAGTCCACTTGGTGGAATCGATGGCGTCAGCGTGAGTCGCTGGACCGGAGTCCGCTACTTCACCGCGAAGCACACCATCTTCCGCGATCGTAAAGC
Source organism: Pyrinomonadaceae bacterium (assembly GCA_035696765.1). Classification (GTDB taxonomy): domain Bacteria; phylum Acidobacteriota; class Blastocatellia; order Pyrinomonadales; family Pyrinomonadaceae; genus PSRF01. The sequence goes on from DASSEB010000499.1 coordinate 9,040, forward strand.
TGCGATTACCGGTTCGGGTAAGGGCTGCGGTGTTCGACGGCTTGGCGGTGCAATAGAAGTTCGGCGGCGGTCCTGCGGCCGGGGTGCAAGCGAAGGTGTAACCGCTCTTGGTTCCACCACCGAGAACTGTGTCGATCAGGTCGTTGGTCTTTAGGGCTGCCAGGTCGCCGAAGCTTCCATTACCAGCGGTCGACTGATAGACGGCCTCTGAACTGTGAAGTGTGCGGATTGAGGATTGGGCCGAACCTTCGTTCGCGGCGCGGCGTGAAGCAAGGAGGTTGGGGATAGCGATCGCGGCGATGATGCCGATGATCGCGACGACGATCAGAAGTTCGATCAACGAAAAGCCTTCTTGGCGTTTGGTAGTCATGCTAATTTGGTGCTCCTTAAAAGATATTAGGGTTTCCTCGTTATCGCGCCACCGGCTTTCGTTCGCTGTGAGCCGCGCAGAGCGCGAAGTGTCGATGGTCTCCTAAACAACCGGTATGCCATTGGCGATTTTCAGAAAACGATGAGAAAAGAGATCGTTTTTGATCGAAATTTTGCGTTTTGACGAGGAACAGGAAATGGCCTGACAATTTATGGCACAGGCTGAATGACGCTTTCCGGCAGGGCCACGAAGAGGCACAAGAAGAAACAGCCATTAGCCACAAGAAGGCACAAAAGGCACATAAGTAATTTGCTTAAAGACGGAGGGACTAGTTAGTCTGCGGCTTGGTTATTTATGTGATTTTTGTGCCTTGTTGTGGCTAATTACTGTCTCCGGCGCCGGCGGCGAATTCGCCTTCGTCTTCTGCACGGCGGCGAGGGCCTTGATCGGAAGCACGGCGGCGCGGAGTGGAATCTGGACCACGACGCTCGTCACGCATTTGTGCAGTTAGACCACGAGCACCGTGTTTGTCGAGTAAGTGGCGGAGGGAACGCACGGAGAGACGTAAAAGCTCGGCAGCGTTCGTCTGGTTGCCGGCCGTGCGGCGCAGGGCCTCGAGCACGTAGGTCTTTTCCAGTTGGTCGAGGTGTGCAGTGAGGTTGATTCCTTCTTCGGGAAACTCCATCGCTTCTGCTACGCGATAGGGATTGTAGTTAGAGATCTTTTCCGGTAAACGTTCCGGCTCGATCGAACCGGTGCGTTCCAGCGCGACTGCGCGTTCGATCGTGTGTTCCAACTCACGAACATTACCGGGCCACGAGTAGTGCTCGAGCAACCGCATCGCCTTCTCGCTGATCGTCAATGAGCGTCCAGTGGGTTCGCAAAACTTCTGCACGAAGTGATTGGCAAGCTCGGAAATGTCTTCCGCGCGCTCACGCAAAGGAGGAAGCTCGATCGGGATCACGGAAATCCTGTAGTAGAGATCCTCGCGAAACGTGTTTGCAGACACCATGCTCGCGAGGTCGCGATTCGTCGCCGCAATTACGCGCGTGTCGACGGTCGTCTCCTCGGTGGCGCCGACAGGCCTCACCTTGCGTTCCTGCAACACACGCAGAAGTTTTACCTGCATCGCCGGCGACATCTCGCCAATCTCGTCGAGGAAGATCGTGCCGCTGTTTGCTGCTTCGAACAGACCTTTTCGATTTGCGTTTGCGCCGGTAAACGAACCTTTGACGTAACCAAACAACTCCGATTCCAGCAGTGTTTCAGTGAACGCGCCACAGTTTACCGACACGAAAGGCTTCTCGGCGCGCGGACTCAGATCGTGGATTGCGCGAGCTACAAGTTCCTTTCCAGTGCCCGATTCCCCTGTGACTAAAACCGTAGACTGGACCTGCGCGACGGTTTCAATCATCTGGTAAAGCGCGAGCATCCGTTGACTTCGCCCGATGATGTTTCCGAGTTTGCCGCGCGTGCGTTGTCCCTGAATCAGCGCCTTGTTTTCTTCGAGCAGCGCTTCCTTCTCTTTGACGAGCGAGATCTTCTCGAGCGCGCGCGTGACTGTTTCCTTGAGAAGGTCGTTGTCGAAGGGTTTCTGAACGAAGTCGTACGCGCCGAGGAGAAATGCCTCACGCGCGGTGTCGACGTTCGCGAAGGCAGTCATCATTATTACTTCGACTTCCGGAAACAACTCCTTCGCGGCGCGTAGCAGATCGACACCGCCCATGTCAGGCATTCTGATGTCTGAGATGATCAGATCCGGGGCTTGTTGCTTGATTTGAGTGAGCGCGTCGTTTCCATTTTCCGCGACGCGGACAACATGCCCTTCACGTTGGAGTAAATGCGTCAGGAACTGGCGCATTCCGAGTTCGTCGTCAACAATCAGAAGGTTAGCCATAATCTAATTGGATTCAACAGCGGCGTCACCATTCATTGCCGCAACTGGTAGCTCGACTGTGATCGTTGTTCCTTGTCCCACGCGGCTGCGCACGTTGATTGTACCACCATGATCACGAATGATTTGATAAACAATTGAGAGGCCCAGTCCTGTTCCGCCCGTGGTTGAAGAGAAGGGCTCGAAAAGGTGTTCAACCTGATCGGGCGACATGCCGCGGCCCGTATCTGAAAACGCGATGCGCAGTCGATTGTTTGAGTTTCGGTCGAGTGTCGCGCGCAGCGTTCCGCCTTGCGGCATTGCCTGGAGCGCATTGCGCGCGAGGTTCCAGAAGACTTGCTTCAACTGGCCTTCGTCTGCTTCGGCGAAGAGCGGTTCCTTCGGCAACTCCTCAACGATGCTTTGATTAGCGGCGATCTCCGGACTGTGCCGCATCAGCGCGAACGTTTGATGAAGCAGGTCGCCGACGTCGACTGTCGCCTGGATAAGAGAGCGAGGCCGTGCGTAGTTGAGGAAGTCAGTGATGATCTGATTCAGTCGATCAGACTCACGCAGAATGATCTCCATCAGTTCGGTTTGCGACGAGTCGTTGTCCATCTCCGAACGCAGCATTTGGATCGAACCACGCATGGCGGCGAGTGGGTTTCGAATCTCGTGTGCGATGGAAGCCGCCATGCGTCCAATTGCCGCGAGCCGATCCTGGCGCCGCGATGTTTCCTCGAGACTTCGCACGTGCGTCAAATCCTGGAACGTGATCACCATGCCGGTGGTCTGGCCTGACTCAGACGATAGCGGCGAGATGTTGTAGCCGAGCCGAAGGCGCATGCCCTCTGATGTGAGACAGTTCGTTTCGAAGCGCGGGCTCCGCTCACCGGTTTCGCGAGCGCGAAGAGTCTCGGCGATGTGTTCCTTCATCTCGCCGAAAAGGATCGAAGCATCTTTGCCGCGGATGGCCTCTTCCTGGTAACCCGTGATCTCCTGTGCCGCTGCGTTGAACGAAAAAATGCGACCTTCGAGATCGGTGGTCACGAGCCCCGAACGGATGGACGCGACGATTCGTTCGTGCAGGGCGCGCAAGTTGGCGAGCGACTGCGTTGCTGCGAGCAGCCGCACGTCGGACCGTGACTGTCGTTCGGCGAGGCGCGCGGAAAGTAGTCCGACGACAAAAAACGACACGTTGAAGAGTCCGACCCATTGAACAGTTTGCGATAAGGATCCGCCGACCAGCTTCGCCGGATCGCTTTGTCCGGCGAGGCCTGTGATTTGAAGTGCGCAGGCGGTGAATGCCACCGCGCATCCGACTGACGTGACGACCGCTTCGCGTGGTCCAAGAAACAGGCTCGAGATGGCAATGATGACGATGTAAAGGGCCAGGTAGGGCGATTGGATAACGTTGGAATCCCAAACCAGCCACGTGACGAGCAGAACGTCGACGGTGAGTTGGAACCTTGCCTGGGCGAGAATGTTTCTGGAGAGACGAAAGATCAGTGCATAGAGAATCGTGAGGCAGGCGACGATCGTGAGCAGGCCGAGACTTTTATTGATCGACTGCGGCGCTTCACCTGCTCCGGTCCAAAGCGTTCCGACGACACTGAGCAGCAGTGCTACAGCGAGGCGACCGGCAATGAGCCAGCCGAGTTTCGATCCGGCGGTCCGACTCCACTCGCCCGTCTGTTCCACGGTGGCCATCGGGCGTAAAGCGTAACAGGAATCCTAGACAGGATGAACAAGATTTTTACATCCGGTCTAAAACTACTCGTACCTCAACGCGCGCAGCGGATCGATTTGCATGGCCCGTCTCGCCGGCAAATAACACGCCAGCAGTGACACGATCACTAACACCAACGAGATCGTCGTGAACGTCGTCACGTCAACTGCCGTAACTCCAAACAGCAGTCCTGATAGCAAACGCGTGAGGGCGAACGCGGCGGCGAGTCCAAACACAACGCCGACAATCGTCAGTATGAATCCTTGTTTCAGGATCAGCAGCAGCACTTGTCGTGGCTGCGCCCCGACTGCGAGTCTCAATCCGATCTCGCGAGTGCGCAATGCGACCGAGTAGTTCATCACGCCGAAGATCCCGACGGCCGACAACAACGTGGCGAGCGCGGCGAAGAGTGCCAGCAACAGCGTGTTGAAACGCGATCGCGCGACCCATTCAGACATTACCTGATTCATCGTGCGCACGTCGGAAACCGGTTGATTGGGATCGAGCCCGCGGATTTCTCGCTGCACCGCGGGTGCGATCGCCGACGGTTCGCCGTC
>DASSEB010000500.1:0-2353 GCA_035696765.1 Pyrinomonadaceae bacterium
CTCTGTGGTATTCTTGGCGACGCCCTTGCCCACCAATTCAAGGAGGAGCGTTTGCATAACAAGCTCAGTATAAGGAACCAGCCCGGATGCGACTGAAGCTGGTATTAGCCGCTTCATTGCTTGCCGCGATCGCCGGTGCCGGTTCCTGCATCGCGCTCGTGTTGGGTGTCTTCGAAGTGAAGGCATGGTCTAATCCCGGTTTGCTGGTGACTTCAACTCTGTTACTTCCGATCGCCGCAATAATCTTCGCTTCAATCTTTGTCTATCGCCACACCGCGCGCCGTCGAAAACTTCAGGCTTTTCTGACTGCGACGCTGTCTACGTTGCTTACACTCGCGCTCTTTGTCGGCGCATCCATCGTGAGTTCGCGCAGAGGTATGACTGATCCTCCGCGGCCGGTTGGACCAGAAGTGACATCAGGCGCTGCTCGGATTTAACCCAATCTCTTTTTGGACCGGACGCAAGGCGTCGATCACGAAACGGATGTGTTCGTCCAGACTCACGCGTAACTCTTCGACGCCTTGTTTAATGTCATCGCGATTGACCGATCGCGCGAACGCTTTGTCTTTCAGTTTCTTTTTGACTGACGAGACTTCCATGTCGTCGAGGCTGCGCGACGGTCTCACGAGCGCGCATGCGACGAGGAAACCACAGAGTTCGTCAGTGGCGAAGAGTGCGCGGGCCATGTCTGTGTCGCGCGGCACGCCGGTGTACGTCGCGTGGCCCAGGATGGCTCGGATGATTCGTTCGGAATAGCCGCGGCCGCAGAGTATGTTGGCGCCAGTGAACGGGTGCTGATCGGGCGCGGGAAACATCTCGTAGTCGAAGTCGTGAAGCAGACCGACTAAACCCCACTCGTCTTCATCCGCAGCTCCTTCGGCGTAGCGTTTCGCGCACGCGCGCATCGCAGCTTCGACGGCGAGGGCGTGTTTACGCAGGCTGTCGCCCTTTGTGTACTCACACAACAATTCCCAGGCTTCGGCTCGATCAGGCATGAGGGAGTTTTGTAACACGGGTGAAGCCACAATAGCTAGCCACAAAAAGGCACAAAAAGCACAAAAGAGGATCTAATTGGAGACGGCCAATCGCTTTTTTATTTTGTGCTTTTTGTGCCTTTTTGTGGCTAGCTATTTTGCGTTCGTGGCGAGGTAGCCGGGGCGCGCGCGGATCACAACGTTCTTCCGCGCCGTCGTGACCTTGATGTGGCGATAGCGGTCGTCGCGCTCTTTGTTGATTGGATAGTATCCAAGCAGGTATTGCGTGCGGAGTTCCGCGGCGATTTGCGAGAATGCGTCAGGCAATGATTTCAACGTGTCTGCACGCAGCAAGCGGCCGCCGGATTTGTCCGCGAGTGCTTTGAGATAACTGTCAGCAGTTAAATAAGCAGCGTCCAGCATGGCGGTAATCGAGTCGTCTGGTCCGCGCCGCATCGTTCGATCTGTTGGAGAGGTCGAGCCCGGAAGCGAGCCTGGCCTCGAGTCTGGCGGGGAGCCCGGCACGCGGGGCATTCGGGTGCTGCGATCGTTAGGATCGGGTCCAGTGTCGCCTGGACCACCTGTAGGCACCGGTCCGCGGTTCGGATCCGGGTACCTGTTGCGTTCTTCTTCGCGACGCCGGCGCATGATCTCATCCGCTGACGGCAGTCCGAATGGACCAGTGCGGCGTTGACCCGACGTCGGTACCGGCTCGTCGCTGGGAAATGTCGGCGCCGTCGTCCCACCCGGAGGCGGTTGCCTGATCACGCCGATTGTGGGCAACTGCGGCGCGCCTCCGGAAGCCTGTTCGCGTGCCAGTCTTTCAGTGGTCGCGCGCGTGTCGTAACGAATCGGATATACGATCACTCCTTCTTCGTCAAGAAATCGCACATTGCCCTCGAACGTCGCACTATCGCTGTGCCAATCCATGCCGTCAGTAAAAATGACGATCGCTTTCCGGCCGCGGATCTTTCGCACTGTATTCAGCGCGAGGTCGAACGCGTCGTAAACTCTCGTTCCTTCGCCCGATCTCGCTGAGTTGATCGCGGTGCGCAAGACTTCTCGATCGCTTGTAAACTCGTTCAGATCGCGAATCTTTTCGTCAAAGGAGATCACTTTCACCCGATCCGCCGGCTGCAACTGCTGCACAAACGTGAACGCCGCGTTCTGGATTTGCCTGAGATTGTCTTTGGTGCTCGCGCTCGTGTCGAGCATCAGCACGACGTGAAAAGGAGCGGCGACCTTGCCGAAGAACGCAATCTGTTGCGCGACGCCGTCTTCCGCAATCGTGAACTCTTCCTGCCGCAGATCGGATATGTAGAGACCGCCGGTGTCCGTTGCGATCACGGGAACAGTCACCAGATCGGTGTCGATCTTGA
>DASSEB010000501.1:0-10695 GCA_035696765.1 Pyrinomonadaceae bacterium
TCCGCAGCGATGGGATTGACGAATTTGGAAAGTATCGACGACTTCATCGCGATTAATCGTCGAAATCATAAAAAGTACGCCGAGGAACTGGCGGGACTCAAAGGAGTCACCGTCCTTTCGAAACGTGACCAGGAGAAATGCAACTATCAATACTTCGTGCTTGAAATCGACGCGGACCAAACAGTCGTTACTCGCGATGAGCTGCTGAAGATCCTGTATCACGAGAATATTCTCGCGCGTCGTTACTTCTATCCCGGCTGCCATCGCATGGCGCCTTACAATTCCCGGCCGTCAAGTACTTCGCTGCCCGAGACCGAAAGGATTTCTGAGCGTGTGTTATCCTTGCCAACCGGCACCTCAATCTCGCCGGCGGACATCAGTACCATCTGCGGGGTAATCAGGACGGTGGTTAATAATGGTCGAGAAGTATCCGAGAAGCTTCGATCTCAAGCAGCCACTTCCACCTGAACCCGGCGCCGGTCCAGCTAATCCCAAAGTCAGCATCCTGGTCACCACTTACAACCAGGAGAACCTGATCACGCAGGCAATCAACAGCATCCTCGCGCAGGACGTGAACTTTGCTTACGAGATCATAATCGGCGAAGACGCCTCCTCAGACCGTACCAGGGAGGTCGTGATCGAGCTTGGCAAACAACACGCGGACAAGATTCGCGTGCTGCTGCGCAATCGTGAAGAGGCCGATCGCGATCGCCGCATCCGGCTCGCCGGAAAAATAAACTACCTGAACGCGCTTCGTGCCTGCCGTGGTCAATACATCGCAATACTCGATGGTGACGATTACTTCACCTCGACTCACAAACTGCAACGGCAAGTCGATTTCCTGGACACGCATCCTGAGTGCGCGATCTGTTTTCACAACGTCATCGCAATTTATGAGGACGGCCGGGAGCCCGAAAGGTTATGTCCCGCTGATCAGAAGCCGATCAGCGACATCAAACAACTGCTGTGGGGAAACTTCATACCCGCTTGCTCGATCATGTACCGGCGCGAACCGCTGATCGAGATTCCCGATTGGTTTCTCACTGCGAGAATGGGCGACTGGCCTCTCAATATTTTCAAAGCTCAACAGGGACAGATTGGGTATATCGACGAAGTGATGGCGGCTTACCGCGTGCACGTGGCCGGCGTCTGGTCACTCAGAAGAAGATCTCATCAACTTCTAACGAGTATCAAAGTGCTGGATAAAATCGACCGGGACCTGAATTTTAAATACAGCGATAGCATTCGCGGCTCGAAGACGCGGTTCTTCTTTGAACTTGCCGAACTTTATTTGCAAGGTGGCCATCCGCGCTTTGCTTTGATCCCTTTGAAGTTGGGTCTATCGTCCAGTCGCGGCCGCCACAAAGGTCTGCTTAGTTTGTGGCTTCGACTGCGGACCCCGGGTCTTTACCGCGGCTACACGAACCTGAAGAACGCAGCGAATAGAGCCACCAAAAAGCACAAACCAGCACAAGGCCAACTCTGATTGTTCGCCACAAAAAAGCACAAAAGGCACAAAAAATTCCGCGAAGACCTTTTGTGTTTTTGTGCTTCTTTGTGGCTAAAGATCCTGTAAACTCGTAATCGTATGGAAACTTTTCAACTGCCGGCAGAGCCTCTCGTCGTAATTCAGCCGAGCAAAAAATGGAGTCTTCTCAACCTCAAAGACATTTGGGCGTATCGCGAGCTGCTCTTCTTCCTCACCTGGCGCGACGTCAAGGTACGTTACAAACAGACTGCTCTCGGCGCGGCCTGGGCCATACTCCAGCCGCTGTTCATGATGATCATCTTTACGATCTTCTTCGGCCGGCTCGCCGCCGTTGGCTCGTCGGGAATTCCGTATCCGCTGTTTGCATTGGCCGGCCTCGTGCCCTGGACTTTCTTCGCCAACTCGATCACCGCGAGCGGCAACAGTCTCGTCGGCAGCGCAAATCTCATCACCAAAGTTTATTTCCCGCGCTTGATCGTTCCCGCAGCGGCGATGCTGGCGGGTTTGGTCGATTTCGTCCTCGCGTTCGTAATGCTCTGCTTGTTGATGCTCTATTATCGCGTTACTTTGACCACGCAGGTTCTGTTCCTTCCGGTTTTAGTTTTCATGACCGCCCTGTTTGGACTCGGAGTCGGGACGTGGATGTCTGCCCTGAACGTGAAATATCGCGACGTCCGATTCGCATTGCCCTTTCTCATACAGTTGTGGTTATTCGTGTCATCCGTGATTCTTCCCTCGACGTCGGTCCCGCAAAAATGGCGGTGGATCTTGCTGCTGAATCCGATGTCGGGAATCATCGAAGGTTATCGCTCGGCGCTGTTCGGATTACCTTTCGACTGGACCGCCCTCGGCATCGCTTTCATTTTGACTATCGCGGTACTGCTCTACGCTATCTATGCTTTTGGACGCGTGGAACGCAGCTTCGCCGACATCATTTAATCTGCGTTCGGAACCAATCATCAGAGTAAGAAATCAGTCACATGAGAATCTGGATCACCGGTGGAGCGGGGTTTTTAGGCAGACGCTTGACGAGGAGTCTCAAGCGTGGCGGCAACCACATCGTCAGCTTGTCGAAGCGCCAGTCTCCGGAAGCGGATGAATCGATCTCGATCGATCTGGCTTCGCAGAAAGAAGAGCTCAAGCGCCTGGTACAGGAACGCGGTGCGCCCGATGTCGTCGTGCATTGCGCTTCGCGCGAACCCGGTTCTTACTCGCTTCCCGAGTTCGTGAAGTCGAACGTAATCTCCACACAGCTTCTGATCGATGCTTTCAGAGATGCGCCTCCGCGCCAGATAATCTACACGTCGAGTCTGGAAGTGTATGCAAAATCTGCGCGGTTGCCTTTCGTTGAAACGCACCCGACCAGCTCACCCGCGCCTTACGCTGCAACGAAGCGTTGGGCGGAACAGTTACTCGAAACGTTCCGCGAAGCGCCCGTGATCATCCTTCGTTTGCCAAGCCTCTACGGCGCAGGGCAGGAAGATAGCTTTGTCGACGGCCTCGCGAAACTCGCAAAGAATAACGACGACATCGAACTCTTTTCACGCGGCGAGGTGATTCGCGATGCGCTCCACGTAACCGATGTTGTTACGGCCATCGAGGCTTGCATCGAACGTAAGCCAAACGAAGGCTTCTCGATCATGAACCTCGGTTGCGGGCGGCCGATCACCAGTCTCGAATATGCCGAGACGCTGGTAGAGGCATTGGGAAGCAACAGTAAAATCGTTCCGGTGGACCAACCGGCTTCGCAGTTTGACTGTTGGGCCGACATCAGTGAAGCGCGGCGACTAATTGGATTTGAGCCGGCGGAGCTCGGAGAGTCGATTCGTACCTACGTAGATGAGTTAGTTTAGCCGCAAATTGCGCGGTGAAACACACGAGATGCACTATCACTTAATCGGCATTTGCGGGACGGCGATGGCTTCACTCGCCGGCATGCTTCAAGCACGAGGCCATCACGTCACCGGATCGGACACAAACGTCTATCCGCCGATGTCGACGATGCTTCAGGAGCTCGGCATCAACGTATCGCTCGGCTTCAAACGCGAACACCTCACGCCGCAACCCGATTGCGTCATCGTCGGCAACGCCATCCCGCGTGGCAATCCCGAGGTTGAAGAAACACTCAATCGAAAACTCGTCTACCGATCGCAAGCGGAAGTCGTGAAGGAAGAATTCATTCGCGGGCGTCACTCGCTCGCAATCGCAGGCACGCACGGTAAAACGACGACGACGAGTATCGCCGCGTGGGTAATGGATCAGGGCGGACTCGATCCGACTTTTCTGATCGGCGGCGTCGCGCAGAATTTTGGCGTGAGCTTTCGTGTGACCGGCAGCGATTACTTCGTCATCGAAGCTGACGAGTACGACACGGCTTATTTCGACAAAGGTCCGAAGTTCATGCACTACCTGCCGGAGCTCGCGATCGTAAACAACATCGAATTCGATCACGCTGACATCTACTCCGATCTCAACGCGGTGAAGCTGGCGTTTCGTCGTTTCATGAATCTCGTGCCAGAGAACGGAAGACTGATCGCGGGTTGGGACAGTCCGCATGTTCGAGCAGTCGTTGAATCGTTTGGAGAGAAACTCTTCACCCGCCTGGAAACTTTCGGCACTGACCGAAGCGCGAAGTGGCAACTGCGCAATGCAGAGTTCGGCGAGGGGCTTTCAAGGTTCGAAGTCTTCTACGAAAACCAGCCGTGGGGCGAATTCGAGACGCCGCTGCTCGGCGAGTTTAATCTTCTGAATTGTCTCGCAGTGATCGTCGCCGCCGATGCGTGGGGCGTGAGCAAGGAAAAGATTCGCGGTGCGCTCGCGAGCTTTCAGAATGTGAAGCGACGCGCTGAAATCCGCGGCGAAGAACGCGGTGTCGTAGTGATCGACGATTTCGCTCATCACCCGACGGCTGTCAGAGAAACATTGCGGGCGCTGCGCGCGAGGTATAAGGATCGCCGTTTGATCGCCGTGTTCGAGCCCCGCTCCTGGTCGTCGCGACTGGCAGTCTTCCAACACGATTACGCGAATGCTTTCGCCGCGGCGGATTACGTAGTCATCGCCTCCGTGTTCGACAGTCAGAAGGTCACAGAAAAGGGACGGGCGCTTGATACCGGTGAATTAATCGACGCCATTTCGCAACAAGGTAAGCCCGCTTTCGCTTTGCCCGACGCCGATCACATCGTCGCTCACATCGTTCCCGAACTGCGTCACGGCGACGTGGTCGCTATCATGTCAAACGGCGGCTTTGGCGGCATTCACGAAAAAATCCTCACAGCTCTCCACTCAAATTAGTCTAATGTCTGCTGACGCACACACTTTAACGAACTATTCGTAACGCCCTCGCAGATTTCGTCCTTTAAAAGGGTTCTCCGGCTGGAGCAGGAGGTCCCCCTCGGTGAAAAACTTTTCAATATTCGAACACGCACTCAAGTTCTCCGAGGCGAATGCTATTGAGAACCTGGGTGAAATTGCGAGTCTCGCGCGGCGCGATTTCGTCGAGCGCGAGAGTTTTATCTGTCACACAACGACAGCTTCAGTCGAATACGGGTGCTTGATGATCGAAAATGCGGTTCTGCTTCGCACGAACCGTTCCGGTCGGGTTTATGCGGGCGTCGAGAAATTTTCGGCACTGCAACCCATCATCGATCGTTACATGCGCATCGCCGACGTGTCGGAGTCGGTATATCTTTTCGGGCAGGACGACTGGCGGCCGCCGCGACATCCGAACATCAGGCTGATTACGCTCAAGCCGGATTTTCGCTTGTCGCGCGAATGGTTTGTTATAACGCACTCTTCATCGCTGAGTTGCGCGCTGTTGGCCTTCGACGAGACTGGCACGGAGACTTTACCCGAACAGATGAGATACTGGGCTGTGAAGACGAGTAATCAGAATTTTGTCGGCCGGCTCGCCAACGAAGTTGAAGGCGTGATCGATTGGTGTCTCGCCGCTTAATTGCCACAAGAGAAGACACAAATCCCTGTTTTGGTGTTTTTGTGCCTCTTTGGGCTCAAACAGTTTTCGACTCCGCGGCCGGTCGCTCTACCAGCAACGGCATTCCCATAGCCCGCTCCTGACCAGCCGGACTCTTTGCAGTTTCAACCCGCGCCGTCAATACACGACGAATTCTTTTCGGCAATAATCGCCCGGCGATCAGTGCGGTCGAGCCGATCAACTCCACGACGTCTCCTCCGCCGCGCCAGTGTTCTCGCACCACGCGAGGTTCAGTGACGCTCATCAAGCGCAGGAGTGTCAGGGCGATCAGGTAAGCGTCGTCAACCTGGCCGACGAAAGGCAGCATGTCGGGAATGAAATCGAACGGTACAAGTGCGTAGACAATCGCGCCCGCTACCAGCAACCTCTCCTTTGCGGGCACTCGCGGGTCAACCATCAAACGTGTGCACAGTAAAAGAAGATTGGGTATGACGAGCAACAGGTTCGTCATCCGGCTTCGTAGCTTTAAATCTGACATGCGACGGATTATACAGATCTGTGCTGAACCGTGTAATCTGTGGCAACATTAGCGCCCATGGACATCCTCGATCGCATTCGCCAGCGTGCCGCGTCAAGGCCGCAACACATCGTACTGCCTGAAGGCAACGATCCGCGCACGGTTGTCGCCGCCGCCGAAGCTACGAGCCAGCGCATCGCGCGAATCACCGTCTTGGGTGATGAAGAAACCATCCGCGCGACCGCGAGAGACCAGCGTTTGGATCTGGGCGGCGTGGCGATCATCGATCACCGGCGTGCTGCTGACTTTGACAAGATGGTGTCGCTCTTTCACGACTTGAGAAGAGCGAAAGGCTTGATGGCTGACGAAGCGCGGACGCTAGTCTCGGATCCTTTGTACTACGGCAACTTGATGGTCCGTTCGGGATTCGCAGATGGTTCCGTTGCCGGCGCTACGAACACGACGAGCCACACAGTTCGTGCAGCGTTGCACTGTATCGGCGTCAGATCCGGATTCAAACTCGTATCGAGTTTCTTCCTGATGGCGTTGCGCAACAAGGAATTCGGCCACGATGGCGCGCTGATCTATGCAGACTGCGGCGTCGTGATCGAACCGAGTGCGGTCGAGCTTGCGGAGATTGCTTTGGCTGCGGCCGATTCTTGCAGGGCGTTGCTCGGCGCGGAGCCTCGTGTGGCGCTCCTCTCTTTTTCCACGAAGGGAAGCGCGCGGCACCGGCTGATAGATAAAGTTGTCGAAGCGACGCGCACCGTGAAAGCACGCGCGCCCGAGCTGCTGGTCGATGGTGAACTCCAGGGAGACGCGGCGTTGATTCCTGCCGTCGCACAATCGAAAGCGCCCGGTTCCTCGGTCGCAGGCCGAGCAAACGTGCTGATCTTTCCCGATCTGCAATCCGGAAACATTGCTTACAAGTTAACTGAACGACTCGCCGGCGCCACTGCCATCGGACCGATTCTTCAGGGTCTGGATAAGCCCGCCAACGATCTCTCGAGAGGCTGCACCGCGCGTGACATCGTTGACGCTGTTGCAATCACCGCCGTGCAGGCGCAAGCCGCGAAACAAAACTAGCGGGGCAACGCAGGATTCTGCCGGGCATCCAACAGCCGATTCACAAATGTTCCTGCTCAAGCGCACAACTGGGCTTTTGTTCCTGGCCGCTTTCTTAGGAATCGCTGCCACCGAGAGCTCAGGTCAGGAAGCCTCCAAGCCGCAACCGTCTCCATCGCCAACTGAACAAGACAAAGTAAAGGTTTTCACGGAAGAAGTACGACTGCCCATTGTCGCGTTCGACGCGTACGGACATTACGATCCAACACTCGAGCTCGACGATATTCTCGTGCTCGAAGACGGCGTCATTCAACAACTCCGAAGCGTGCGCCACGTGGCTGCAAACGTTCTGTTCGTGCTCGATACTGGTGGTGAGTCAAGCGGACTCGGAGGCATGTCGAAGAGTACGAGTCTGACTCGCCAGGTCGCATCACAGTTGGTCAGCAAACTTCAGGAAGGCGTCTCGATCGCGGTGATGCAGTCGGGAAACTCGGCGGAGATGTTGCAGCCATGGACCACCGACAAAGCAGCGGTCCTCCGCACCTTAAAAACCAAACTCATCTCGACGAAGCGATCGCGAATCTCCGAGGCGATTGTAAACGCGGGCGTGCAACTGAAAGATCGTCCGGAGGGAAGCCGTCACGTCGTTATGATCACTGACGGCGTCGACACACCGGGCGCCAAGGTCAATCGCGACGAGGCAATACGCAACCTGATCGCCGCGAGGGCCACGGTACACATCATCAGCTATACGGAGTTCGTCAGGCAGAAGAACGAAGACCAGCCATCTTCGATCGTTGCCGGTCCACGTCCGCCGAATGCCGATCCGATCAGAGCTACGGATCCAACTCTTCCTCCGGGAACAACGCGATCGCCTTCGTACGGTGTACGCGTCACTTTCGATCCCGCTATGCGGCGAAGACGCAAAGCTTACGAAGCTGACGTAGCAAAGAGCCAGCAGGCGCTGAAGAGTGTCGCTGAAGAAACGGGCGGGAGGATTTTATTGCCGGTTAACAGTGAAGAAATGATCGCTCAGGCCAACGAAGTCGCTCGGGCTATCGGCGCCGAATACGTTGTGACTTATCGACCAAAGCGCCCGCTCGCCGAAGCGAGTCCTGGCGAATATCGTCGCATCGAAGTGGCCTCACGCAGAGTTGGTTTGAGCTTGCAGTCACGTCGCGGCTACGTCGTCCCCACCATTCAGAATTGAGCCACAAAAAGGCACAAAAAGCACAAAATGGAAAGAGAACTTCTTTTGTGCTGTTTGTGCCTTTTTGTGGCTAAATATTGTGGCCTATCTTGCGGCGAGTTCGAGCTGTGATTCCAGACTCTGCATGATCTGTCGCACATCAAACTGATCGTGCTTCGGCATCAGCGACTGCCGGTGCAGCACTTCCCAATCTTCCTTCGGCACTCGATGAAAGGCCTCGACCACTTTCGGATCGAATTGTCGCCCTGCCCAATCGTCAAGCTCCTGCGCTGCCGCTTCGTACGGCTTGCCGCGACGATATACGCGATCGCTCGTGATCGCGTCGAACGCATCGGCCACCGAAAAGATGCGCGCGCAGATGTCGATCTCTTCGCCGCGCAATCCGGCCGGATAACCGCTTCCATCCCACTGCTCATGATGCTGCGCGACCACGCGTGAAGCACCTTGCAGGAATTCAATGCCGCGCAGGATCTGCTGCCCATGGACCGGATGTTCGCGCATGCGCACCCATTCCTCTTCGGTGAGCTTCGCCGGCTTGCGCAAGATGGAATCCGGTACGCCGATCTTGCCGATGTCGTGCAGTAGTGCGCCAAACTCCAACGACTTCATCTCTTCAGGATTCAAACCGTATTCACGTCCGAGCCGCAGGCTGTAACTGACTACGCGTTCTGAGTGTCCATGCGTTTCCGAGTCTCGTGTTTCGAGTGCAGCAGTTAACGCTTTCAATGTCGATCGATAAGCACCTTCCAGAGAGTTCAAAGCACGATCGAGCTCGGCGGTACGTTGTTCGACTAACTCTTCCAGGTGGTTCTCATAACGCTGCTTGGCAACGACCAGATCGTGATGTTCGAGTGCGCGTTTGACGACTGCTTCCACCTGCCGCAGATCGAACGGCTTCATGAGGTAATCGAACGCGCCGAGACGGAGAGCGCCGATCGCACTCTCGACAGTCTGCATGCCACTGATCATTACGACTACGGTATCGGGCGCCAGTTCCTTGACGTGCGGAATCATGTCCAGGCCACTCATGCCCGGCATCGTGATGTCGCTGATGACTAACTGAAATTGACCTTCGCGCAAACGTGCGAGCGCGTCCTCCGCCGAACGCGCCTTGTGACACTCGTACTCTTCGCTCAGCAGGTCGGCAAGAATCTCGGTAATCTCGATCTCGTCGTCGACAATCAGAATGCGTGGCGAGACAGTTGTCGGCATGTGGGTCTCTCCTGAAACTGGGCAGGGCATGGCGGCTGGAAAAATTAGTAGAGCTTAGTTAGCTGGTGAGGGCCCGAGGTAGGGACAGTTACGCCGCAGCCAATACCTGGCTCAGGCATTCTAGCTGTTTTGGCCCACTGTGGCAAACATGTTTTTACGTGAAGGGTAAATAACTGCCCTGGAGGGATTTACCCCGGACGCGAGTCACGTTTTGGTCCTGTCGAAAACTCGCCGGTCCAAGTTGCGCTCCCCGCAAAAGCGCCTTATTATGTGCATCCCTTCAAGCCGGAGTGGCGAAATTGGTATACGCACCAGACTCAAAATCTGGCGAGCTTCACTGCTCATGTCGGTTCGAGTCCGACCTCCGGCACCAGGCACTTACGGCGACACCGTGGAAGGAGTAAAGGTTGAACAAAGCACTGTTGTGGGGACTCGCCGCTGCCTGCAATTTTGTCTCAGCCGCGTTGACTTACCACGACAGCGGTAGATTGCTAATTATCTCAATACAAATCTTAGCGGGATTACTTATGGTGGTTGCCGCTGTTAAGCACCGTCACACTTAACGAAACTCTTTCGACGTTACATCCTACCCTTAATCAAAATAACCTCTAGTCGGTCAGAATGCTGAAGCGGTCGATTAAACTGACTGCTCCTACGTCTTCAAGCGGCTGAGTTTCCTAAGACAAATAAATGGCACACGATTGGCTTAACGGCTGGTGGGCGAAAGCCCGGACCTTCAATTTTGACAAGCCACAAGTGGTGAATTCCCAGTCACCAGCTTCAGCCCGCTCCAATGTTTCTCGACAGCAACTCTTCCATTTCCCGCATCAGCCGCCAGTTGTGGCCCTTGCCTACCTTCATTATTCCCAGCGCACTCGTTATCTCTTTTATCGCTAATCTCACCGGTCTTACCGTCGTCCTTTTTGTCGTCCAAATAATTGCCAGTGCGATCGTCTGGCAAAGTTGGAAAGGTACTCACGAACAACTAACCGGAGTTGAACAGGAACTCTCGAGTCTTCAAGGCATCGTCGATGTTTCGCGCGACGCAATTATCGGCGTGACCACCGAGGGCGTCATCATGAGTTGGAACCGCGGCGCGCGTGGCATTTATGGGTACACGGCCCGGGAAGCGCTCGGTTCACAAATCTCGATGCTGTTCGATCACCGTCGCGGCCAGGAAGCAACCCTGCTATTCGAAAAGGTCACACGCGGAGAAAACGTCACACAGCACGATATGGTTCACCTCAAAAAGGACCGCACGCCCATCGACG
>DASSEB010000502.1:0-7983 GCA_035696765.1 Pyrinomonadaceae bacterium
TGCTCGGCGTTTTTTCCGAGCGCGACGTTCTGAATCGCGTCGTCGTGCCGCAACGCGACCCGCTCACAGTCAAGGTCGAAGAGGTGACGAGTGAGCTGCGAGCAGTGATCCAGTGTGACGAAACTCCTCACCAGGCACTCGAACGCATGGAACTGATTGGCAGTCGACATCTGCCGGTTGTCGACGGCGAGCGTTGGGTGGGAATGCTGTCGATGCGTGACCTGTTGCGAGTGGAGGTTGGAGAACAGGGCGATGAGCTCAAATTACTTCACGAGTACATTCAGCACTGATGAAACCTTACTTTTTCATCGCGCTGCTGATAGCCCTGTGTGTCGCCTGTAGCCAGCCGCCGACCGGGCGCGGCGCGGGTGAGATTGCGACCTCTGCCCAGTCAAACATACGCTTCAAAGTCGAAAAGGTGATTGGTGGACTCGAAGTGCCGTGGTCCATCGTATGGGCGCCTGACGGCCGCATGATCTTCACTGAACGTCCCGGACGTGTGCGAGTGGTTGAGAACGGCACGCTCAGACCGAAACCGTTGTTCGTAGTTCCTGACGTTGAGAGCGCAGGCGAAAGCGGTTTGATGAGCGTGGCGCTACATCCGCAGTTCAGTAGTAATCACCTTCTTTACCTCTCGTACGCATACTCGGAAGGAGGCGTGCGGGTGCGGGTCGTGCGTTACCGCGAAGCTGCTGAAGGTTTCGTGGATCGCAAGGTCATAGTTGAAAACCTTCCGGCGGCCCAGTTTCATGCGGGTTGTCGCGTTCGTTTTGGTCCTGACGGCAAGCTCTACGTCACTACCGGAGACGCTGGGCGCCGGGAGCTCGCGCAAAGAATGGACTCGCTCGCGGGCAAGACGCTTCGTTTGAACGACGACGGCACGGTTCCGCAAGACAATCCGTTCGTGGGCCAGCAAAACGCGCGGCCTGAGATTTGGTCCATTGGTCATCGCAACTCGCAGGGTCTGGACTGGCAGCCTGACTCGAATCTCATGTTTCAGACCGAGCATGGACCAAGCGGATTCGATGGGCCGGGAGGCGGAGACGAAGTCAACATCGTCGAGAAAGGCAAGAACTACGGCTGGCCCACCATTCACCACACTCAAACGCGCGCGGGGCTGGAGTCGCCGCTGCTCGAATACACGCCTGCGTGTGCTCCGGCGAGTGGAATGTTTTATCGCGGTTCAGTGTTTCCGAAGTTCAAGGGAAACTTCTTCTTCGGTTGCCTGCGCGGCGAGATGCTGATTCGAGTCGCGTTGGATGGACGACGCGTGCTGGGCCAGGAGGGAATCGTCGACAACTACGGGCGCATTCGCGACGTGGCTGAGGGACCGGATGGGTATTTGTATTTCTCTACCTCGAACCGCGACGGGCGAGGCAAGCCGGCGGAAGATGACGATCGAATCCTGAGGCTGGTGCCAATACAGTAACACGGATAACACGGATCGATCCGTGTTATCCGTGGTTTACACTTTTTGAGCCAGAATGGCGGTCTTGCTCCAGCCGATCGCCTGCTGCGGAGGGAAGCGGTACTGATGCACGATGCGGAAGTGTTGCTCCGTCTTGCTCTTCACTTCACTCGGTGGATGGCTCTTGAAGCGGAACAGTATTTCGAGAAAGACGCCAACCATTCCGGGGTGAACCGGGAAATGCAGTAAATGGCCACCGGGCGCGATGACGCGCGCAAGCTCCGTTAAACCATCGCCGAGCGGAACGTATTCGAGCGCTCCCGACGTTACGACGAGATCCAACGACTCGTCAGCAAACGGCAGGCACAGCAGGTTCCCCTGCGTGAAGGTGACGTCACGTTTTCGACCTGAGCTGTAGTAAAGCGATTTCCTCGCGGCTGCGACAGACGTTGACGACAGATCCAGCGCAGTAATCGAAACCGGAAAACGTATCGCACGCAGCAAAGCAAGAGTAAGCAAGCCCGTTCCACAGCCGGCATCAAGGATGCGCGCGCCGCGCGAGACGGGGAGCGGATGAGTAGCGAAATACTGGTCCAAAGACCGCCCGTAACCGTTCAGCTTGAAGGTCAGGTCATATAAACGCGCAATTCGATCGTAGTAGGAACCGGCGCGGGCCTTGTTCTTGGTTGCAGTTAGGGCATACTCCATTAGCTTCTCTCAAGCCTCACTAGTGGTTCAGTTGTCGGTATTTCTCGCCGGAGTGGCGCGCAATTGTAGCGTTCCCGCCAATTTTACTCAACCGAAAAGGGCGCCGCACCGTGGACCTCATGGTCCGTTTAAATCGTGTTGGGTGGGCCTGCGCCCACGCCATTTGTCCCAACTTGCAAGATGCGGGCCAAATTTGACGGAGGAGCGGCCGCGGACTGCCGGGCTCCCGCAACATGCAAGGAAAGATCGGTCAGAACGTTCAAGGAACAAGGGGAGGAAAGATCATGAAGCGAATTCGTTTGATACTCAGTGTTGCAGCATTTCTTTTCGCAATGACGGTGGGGACCGGCGCGGTCCTGCTTCTCAAAGCTGCCAACGTTGCGGTTCCGCAGAATCCACCCGAACGCGGTACGCGACCGTACAACAACAACTTCGAAGTCGACGTCCTGGTGAACGGGCGGCCCTTGGCCGAGTACTATGCGCGAGGCAGGACCTACATTGAAGCACTGCAGGGCGCTGAATATGAGGTCAGGTTGCGGAATTCCTCGCCCGACCGGGTCGCCGTCGCGCTGTCAGTGGACGGGCTCAACACGATCGATGCGCGCCACACATCCGCATGGAATGCAAGCAAATGGGTCATCGAGCCGTATCAGACGATAACGATTGGAGGCTGGCAGATGAGTTCGGATCGAGCGCGCCGTTTCTATTTCACGAACGAACGAGATTCATACGGAGCGAAGCTTGGGCAGACAGCGAATCTCGGCGTGATCTCGGCGGTGTTTTTCCGCGAGCGAGGGCGCGTCGTGCCGGTTACACCGCCTTATCCGGTAACTCGTGAAGGGGCGGCGGATCAGTCGCGCGAGTCCCGCGAGTCGCAGCCGGCACCGAAGTCGAGAGGCGAGTCAACACAGGCGAACCGGGCGATCGCGCCGGCGCCTGACGACGACTATGCGGCTACGGGTATTGGTCGTTCTGTTCGGAACGACGTGCGTTGGGTTGACATGGATCTCGACTCGCGTGCGGCGGGGGAAGTGACGATCAGGTATGAGTACTACTCTGCGTTGCTGCGGTTGGGGATCGTTCCGCGACAGCAGACATTGCAGCGTCGTGAAGATTCGAGAGGGTTCAGCCCCGAGCCATAACTTGCCACGGATTACACGGATGAAAAACACGGATTTGATCCGTATTCATCCGTGTTCATCTGTGATTTATTTTCTCATCAAGTCGGGCGTGTAGAGTTTGCGGTAGACGCGGTAGTTTGACATCACCTTCTGAACGTAACCTTTTGTCTCGTCAAACCCGACCTCTGACGTGAACACTCCCGGATCTTTTTGCTTGGAACGTGCCAACCAGCGCGCGACGTTGTCCTCGCCACCGTTGTACGAAGCAGCCACAGGCTCGAGCATCTGCGGGAACAGTTTCGTCAAATGCTCGATATACTCCGCGCCCAGCATGATCGAAGTGTCGGGTTCATAAAGCTGACTTTCGCGCAAAGAATTCAATCCTGCGCCCGGCCCGTATTTCTGCGCCGCGTCCATCGTCAACTGCAGTAGACCACGCGCACCCGCAGGCGACTTCGCGAGCGGCTTGAAAACACTCTCCTGTTTCATGAGCGCGAGTATGAAACGCGGATCGAGCTTACGAGCTTTGGCCGCGCTGACTATTGCCTGCCTGTACGGCGCCGGATAACTGTCCGCGACCGCTGCGATCGCGGTGTTCACACGTCCTTCACGTTCAGCGACGATTTCAGCACGCGATGGACCAGCTAACGCCGCGAGTCGCTGGCTTGCAAGCCAGCCGTAGTACGATTCGATACTATCAGGGACCATCAGGTAAGCAGTAAACGCATCCTCTTTCCTACCCGCTTGCTCCAGGCTGAAAGCTTTGAGATAGGCAACTTCGGCGGGTGACGTCAGCACAGCTTTAGGAAATGAACGCTTCAACAACTGATCCGCAATGAGAACCGCGTCAGACCATTCACCCTCGGCGATGTACAAACGCAACGCGGCGAACATCGCATTCGTCTCGACCGCCGTGCCCGCAAATCGTTGTCTTGTTCGTGTGACCCAGCGCAGCGCCTCCGCCGGTTTGTTTGCTTCGCGAAGCGTGTCGATCACGTTGAGGTGAGCCGTGTCGATGCGCTCGCCATTCGGAAAGCGATCGACGTATTCAGCGTAACGTGTGGCTGAATCCTCGAACCGGCCCATGCGTAGCAGGGAAGCGGCGCTGAAATTCAAAGCCTCGCGCCCTTCTTTGGTCGCGCCGTAATCCTGCACGATTTGATTGAAGACCTTGTATCCCTCTTCGTAACTCTTCTCGAGAAAGTATGAACGCCCGATGCCGAAGAGGGCTTCCGGAACGCGCGGATCCTGCGGGTAGTTGTCGATGAGGGCTTGCCAGTGCGCCCGCGCTTCATCAAAGGCACGAACACTCAGGTAGACGGCAGCGCGGCGCATGTGTTCCGCCTGCGGCAGCTTCCTGAGATTTCCTGTTGCGTCTCGATCGGCAGCATCACTGCGACGCACCGCTGCAAGCGCCGTCTCGCTGGCCGCCTGTTTTGCAACCACGCCGGCGGTTCGCTCAGCAGCAACGGCAGTAACGGCCCCACTCAAACAAATCAAAAAGGCGACGACGTTCTTTAACACCCTCTATTACTCCCGGGTTTCAATTGGTGGCTCTTCGATGATTTCGAAGGTGGTTTGGATTTCTACCGCAGGTCTCAAGGTTGCGGCGACACTGCAATACTTGGTGTCGGAGAGTTCAATCGCGCGTGCGACGGCTTTCGGTGAGATCGATTTGCCGGTGAGGATGTGATGCACCTTCATCGCGGTGTAACTGCGCGGATGCTCGTCACGGCGTGTTCCAGAAACTTCGACAACGTAGCTCGTCACCTGTTGTCGCTGCTTCAGGAGAATGCCCGCGACGTCCGTTGCCGTGCATGAACCGAGCGCGACGAGCAGGAGCTCAACCGGTGTCGGGGCCGACGAGCGTTCTTTATCGGTATCGAGTGCGAGCGCGTGTCCGGAGGGAGTCGTGGCAAGGAACAAGTCTTCAGCGACAAACCGCACTGTTGCTTTCACGCCCGACATCGAGCAGAGAATACCACACACGCGGATTTACGCGGATGAACACAGGTAGGAAAAATCCGCGTTCATCCGTGTAGATCTGTGGCTGATCTCACGAACTAATTCGCTGATCCGATCGGCCGTAAACGGTTTCGCAACGACCCAGTCCACGCCGGCAGCCTTTTGTTCGTTGGATCCGACAGCTTCACCCCAGCCGGTAATCACCGCGATCGGGATTCGTGAATTGAGCTGTCGAATCTCACGAGCCAATTCCCAGCCGCTCATACCCGGCATGCCGACGTCTGTGAACACACCGTCGAATTCCATTTCCCTGAAAAACGACAACGCCTCGTTCCCGTTCTCCGCGACGCAAACGTTGCACTGTTCACCTTCAAGAATGTCGCGCAGCAACTCCCTGACGAAGTCTTCGTCGTCGACCACAAGCAGTCGCGGCTGCGATTGTTCCTCGGAACACGTGCCCGCATTTGTTTCGGGCGGGTCCGCTGCAATGTGCTCAACCGCGGGGACACTCTTTTCCACGATCTTCGCGAGTGGCAGGGTGATGCGGAACTCCGTCCCGTGCCCGTACTGCGATTCAACTTCAATGTTGCCGCCGTGCCGGCGGATGATTCCGAAACTCACGGCGAGTCCCAGGCCAAGACCGGCTTTGCCCTTCGTCGTGAAGAATGGATCGAAGATTCGCGAGCGCACCTCGGGATACATGCCGACTCCCGTGTCGACAATCTGGATGATCACCGATTCATCAACCGTGCGCGTCGTGAGCGAGAGTGTTCCGCCTTCGGGCATCGCGTCGATGGCGTTGAACACCATGTTCACGAGCACTTCGCGCAATTCCGAGTCGTCGCCCATCACCATCGCATTGGATCCGATTTGCAGATCGAGTGTGATGTGAATGTTCGACGCTTCGGCGCAGGTTTTCCAACGCGGCCGGGTAATTTCGCTCGCATCAATCAGGATCTGGTCCACAGAGACGAGCTCGAAATTGTGGTCGCGGCGCTGGCGGGCGAAGTCCTGTATGCGTTTGACTGTTTTAGCGCCGTCTTCGGCGGTCTTGATTATGATGTCCAGCCCTCGTTTGATCTTCTCAACATCGTCAGTGCGTTGGAGCAGTTGTGCGCGTCCGAGAATGCCGGCGAGAGTGTTGTTGAAGTCGTGCGCGACTCCGGATGCGAGTTCGCCGAGTGCCGAGAGTTTTTCCACCTGCGAAAACTGCTCGCGAATACGCTCCTGCTCGGCGATGTAATGCGAGAGTTCCTTGACGTGCTTTTCCGCCTGCGCCGCCTGCGCTGCCGAGGTCTCGACGTTTTTTAGATACGTGCGATAAGTGAGAAAGATGATGGCGATAATCGGAAGCGTGATCGCGAACGCATAAACTCCGATGAAGTAGACGAGTCCGGCGATTACTCCCGCGGCGCACGCGCCGGCGAAGTAAGTCAGGGAAGTCCAGAGATAGTGCTTCCGCCACGTCTGCCAGATTGGTTCATTGACTTTGAGAGCCGCTCCGATGGCCACGATCCCGGAGTTGGAAACGTAGTGCGTAAGCGCCATCGTGCAGATTGCCGCCGCAAATCCGACAGTCAGTGGCTCGGTTCGCAGGGCAACGACGCTGCCGTAAATAAACTCGAGCACGCTGCTCGTTATGAATATCGAAACTGCTGCTGACGCCCAGTTGAAAACTACAGTCCGGGGTTTACGGCTGAAGCGCAGTGACGAAAGACAGGCTTCGACTGCGCCCACGACGACTGCCGCTGCTCCTCCGTAAAGAAGCAACGCCAGAAATACGAACGTATCGGAGACTGAAATTTTTGAGCTGAAACGCGGAATCGGAATCGTGATGCGTGAAGTGAGCAGCAACGCCATGCCGACCAGCACGGCGAAATGAGAATCAAACTGGGCGAAGTCGAGCCGTAAACAAGAATAAACAAATGCGAGGATAGCGCATCCAGTTACTACCCAGAGGAATGGCCCGAAAAATTTATTTTCCATGGCGCCAAGGGTGACATCTACGTTGTGAGGTCAGGTTTGCCCTTTACCAGGGCTGATCGGGGCTTGAATATAGTTCATTAGTTCTGCACCTGTTCCTTCCGCGGAAGGAAGATGGTCTCGTAAGTGGCCCGAAAGTGAAAACCACATTTGCGATAGAAGCCGTGGGCCAACTCGTTCTTTTCGTTTACCAGCAGGCAGATCGATTTCGTCTCTTCGAGCAGGCGTCGCATCAGCTCTGACATTACACGAGTGCTGATGTTTGTGTGGCGGTAGTCGTCGCGTACCCAGATTCCTTCGAGATACACGACTTCAGCCGTCTTCGAGACAACGTCCGCTTTGAACAGCAGTACACCATTATCAACGACAACCCATGTTCTTCCCTGGTCGATACGGCGGCGGCATCGCTCTCGAAAGCCTTGCGGATCGATCTCCAGCGGGTTAACTCCACTTTCAGCAAAGGCGAGCTCGGCTTGTATCGGCATCACCAGGTCCAACTCCGCCATGTTTGCACGCCTCAAGCCCTGTACCGGCTCACGCGCCTCCACGGGCCAGCTCAACTCAAACAGCCATTCGCGACAAGCCAAACGCTGTCGCCGGCCCGCTTCCGAGTAATGACTCCAGAAGTCAGCCACTCGTTCTTTCTCTCCCATGATCATGTGCGTGTTCGGACACTCGCGCGCGACCTGCGCAAGCGCTGCCAGCGCACGATCTGAAACGGTTTCCATGAGAGTTGCGTGGCCCACCAGCGCCACTCCTTCAAGCTGTCCCATCAAATCGCGACAGCCGTAGAACGTG
>DASSEB010000503.1:0-4667 GCA_035696765.1 Pyrinomonadaceae bacterium
GATTTCGCGACCGCGAAAGGGAAACTATCGCGCGCGGGTATCGCTTGTTACTTCATCCAGGTCAACACTGAAGACTTTGTTGAAGACCGCCTGATGAAAGACTGCCGCGATGACGGTCAGCTCTCGTTATCGCAAAGACAGTTACAACGTTACCGGCAACTGTTCTTCCCCAAAGCGAAAGCAGAAAACTTCAACAGCTTCTGCCAGATGGGTCCGTTTGAAAGAATGTCGATCAGCCGCGACCTTTATAACCTGGCGCGGCGCGAGATGAACGATCTGGCGCGCACTTCGGGGGGCAGGAGTTTTGAAGCAGCGACGTTGGCCGATGCAAGAGCAGCGTTCGCGCGCGTGGCGGCTGACATCGGGACGCTTTACAGCCTCGGTTACTATCCAACCAACAAAGCTCGCGATGGAAAGTTTCGCGAAATCAAACTTGAAGTGCGAGGCGTGAAAGACAAAGCGCAGGTCCGTGCGCGCGATGGTTATTACGCGCCGAAACAATAGATGCCCACCTTTCAACGCGTCTTACTGATCGTTCTCGACGGGGCAGGCATTGGCGCGATGCCGGATGCTCCTGATTGGGGCGATGCAGGCGCTGATACCTTCGGTCATATTTTGGAGTCACGTGAAGTGCGCTTGCCGAACCTGCAAAGGTACGGGCTCGGCAACATTCGACCGCTGCAAGCAATGCCGCCGTTGGACCAACTGCGCGGGTCGTACGGTCGCTGTGCTTTGCGTTCCAATGGCAAAGACACGACGACGGGTCATTGGGAGATGGCGGGCATCATCCTCGAGCACGCCTTTCCGACTTATCCCAACGGGTTTCCTGCAGCGGTGATCGATCGGTTCGTCAAGGAGACCTCCGTGCCCGGAATCCTCGGTAACATTCCGGCGTCAGGGACGGAGATCATCAAAGTGCTCGGCGAAGAGCACGTCAAAACAGGGAAGCCGATTGTCTACACTTCCGCTGATTCGGTTTTTCAGATTGCAGCACACGAGGAAGTGATTCCACTCGACAGGCTCTACAAGATGTGCGAGATCGCGCGACGCATACTCGACGGCGAACACAAAGTCGGCCGTGTGATTGCGCGGCCTTTTCTGGGTGAGCCGGGCGCGTTCTATCGAACAGAAAACCGGCACGACTATGCCGTGCCGCCGCCGCGCGAGAATTTACTTCCGGCGCTCGCCGACGAGGATCTCGAAGTAGTTTGTATCGGAAAGATAGCGTCGATTTACGATTCGATCGGAGTAACCGCGGATCTGACGGCGAAGAACAATGAGCAGTCGATCGATCAAACGATCAAAGCACTGCAAGATTCCACGCGGGGCTTGATCTTCTCGAACCTCGTCGACTTCGACATGCTCTACGGCCACCGGCGCGACACGGAAGGTTACGCCAAAGCACTCGAACACTTCGACTCACGCTTGCCGGAGATCGAGTCGGCGATGGGTGACGATGACGTAATGATGATCACCGCCGATCACGGAAACGATCCCACCTTTCGCGGTTCCGACCACACCCGCGAGTACGCCCCGTTGCTGGTCTATGGAAAGACCGCCCGCCCCGGCATCAATCTCGGCACACGCGACTCGCTCGCCGACATCGGCCAGACAATCGCAGAGAACTTCGGTTTGAAGTTGTCGGCGGGTAAAAGCTTTTTAGATCAGATTATGTGAAATTCCTCTTCGCCACGAAAAAGCACAAAAGGCACAAAATCAAAGGAAAGCCTTTTGTGCTTTTTGTGCTTTTTTGTGGCTGAAATCCCGTCTCACTTCTTGAGGCTGTTGTAGATCGTCTCGACCCAGCGATCGGTTTTGATGAAGCCGGTGCCCCAGGAAGCCCACTCAGCCGGTAGGCCTTCGCTCTTGATCTGGTCCAGGGTTTTACCAGCCGCCATCTTTTGCCGCACGATCTCGGTGGTTTGCTGCAACATCCGGTGATAACTCTTCAGGTCGTCAACCGTTGACAGCGGGCCATGGCCGGGAATGAGTTTCGCATCCGCGGGTATCTTTCCGATGATCTCGCCGACGTTTCTTATCAATCCCTCGATGCTGCCGCCGCTCTCCAGATCGACAAAAGGAAATCGTCCCGCGAAGAAATCGTCACCAAGATGGACCACGTTCGAGCTCGTGAAAAAGATGACACTGTCGCCGTCCGTATGGCCCTTCGGATAGTGAATGACCTTTATCTCTTCGCCGTTGAAGTGCACTGACAGCGACTGATCGAATGTGATCACCGGCAACGCTTCTTTGGGCGACGCAGGAGTCGTCCGCTGGAATACCACCGACTTCTGTTCAGTCGCCAAACGCTTGCGCACGTTGTCGTGAGCAATGATTGGCGCTTCTGGTCCAAAGACAACGTTGCCGCCGGTATGATCGCCATGCCAGTGAGTGTTCAGGATGAAGCGCAACTTCCCCTGACCGAGTTCCTTCAGCGCGGCGCGAATATTGTCGGCGAGCGGCGCAAACTGATCGTCGACGATCAGAATGCCGTCTGCGCCGACAGAAACCCCGATGTTTCCCCCCGAACCTTCGAGCATGTACACGTTGCCCGCAACTTTTGTCGCCTTAATTTGGACCTTTGAAAAGTCTGGCTGCTGAGCATGAATTGAAACAGCCAAAAGCAACAAGACGACGGCCACGAATATTTTCTTCACGCGATTTTCTCCTTAGCCGCGAAAGCACAGAGTCATGCTTCGGGGTTCTTCAATACTGCGATGAATGGCAAGTTGCGGTAGCGTTCGGCAAAGTCCAAACCGTAGCCCACGACAAACTCGTCCGGAATCTTGAAACCAAGATAGTCGATCTTCACTTCTCGCTGCCGCCGCTCGTATTTGTCGAGCAACGCTGCGAGCTTCACGCTCGCCGCTCCACGCGAAGCGAGGCTGGAGAGCAGGTACGAGAGCGTCAGGCCAGTGTCAACAATGTCTTCGACGACGAGTATGTGCCGTCCTTCGATAGGCACGTCGAGATCTTTCATGATGCGGACTTCACCCGACGTTCGCGTCGACGATCCATAACTCGAGATCGCCATGAACTCGACGCCCAGCCGCGTATCGATCGTACGAAGCAGATCGCTGAGAAAGAAGCAGGCGCCCTTTAAGACGCCAATCAGCAACGGATTGAGTCCGGCGTAGTCGCGCGTGATCTCCGCGCCCAACTCCTTGATGCGTGTCTGAATCCGTTCCTCCGAGATGAGGACTTCAAGGTTTGGATTACTGAACTCCGAGGTGAACTGGGCCGAGGAAGTAGCCAACTCGTTTCTCCTTTAATGCAGGTGTTGGTCGAGCAAGATGTTGCGATGTGCCGCGTGGTGCGACATACTATGCAAGCTCTTCCTTCAGGTCAATGCTAAACACATTTCGTGCACTTCTTTGCGCCGTTGTTCTGACATTCTTCGTCGCTCCTGTATTCGGTCAGGGAACGGCGATTGAACCCTGTCAGGCTACACCCGCTCCCGCGAAACCGGGACCTGCGGACACTAAAGTCACGACTAAATGGCAACTGTTGCCTGTCGACGCGAGTGTTCCGAGCGACCCAGAGATCGAGAAGTTGATCGCGCCTTACAGCGAAAAAGTCCGCGAACTGAGTAAAGTAATCGGAACGCTTGACGGCCAACTGACGAAGAAAGGTGTGGGCGCCGGGTCTCTCGGAAACTTCGTCACCGACGGAGTCAGAGCGCAGGCAAAAGCGAAGCTCGGGAAACCGGTTGCACTCGCTGTTGTAAACGCCGGTGGCTTGCGTAAAAACGAGATCTCGGCCGGTGAACTGCGCGCCAGCGACATCTTCGAGTTGTTGCCGTTTGAAAACGCACTCGTCGCAGTCGATGTAACCGGTGTGCAGCTTGCGAAGTTGCTTCAGGCCGCGACACGCGATGCGCAAGCAGGCGCGCGCATTCAGTTCAAGTGGAACGAACAGAACCGCGCTGAGTTTTTGAGTGGCAAACTCCTTGACGAGAATGGAAAGGAGCAGGAGATCGATCCGGAAAAGATCTACACGATCGTAACGATCGATTACCTGCTGCGAGTCGGCGGCGGTGCTTACGCGTTTCTTCAGGAAGCGAAGAGCAAGATACCGCTGAACAGCACGTTGCGCGATGCGATGATGAATTACGTGAAGTCTGAAACCGCGGCTGGCCGTTCCATTCGTCCCGTGGTGGACGATCGCTTTGTTCAGGTTGGACCAGGCCCCAAGACAACTGAAAATCCTCGATGATCAGTCGACGAACATTCTTAACGACTTCCGCAATCTTCGGCGCGACACTCGCCGCGTTTCCGCGCGATCTGCTCAAAGCCGATGTGGCGGAGACAGTAATCACGATTCTTCATACCAACGACACACACTCGCAAATCGATCCGCTGCCCGCGAACGACAAGTACGCAGGGAAGGGAGGTGTCGCGCGCCGCGCAACACTCGTCAAGAGAGTCAGGAAAGAGAATCCCAACACGCTGCTGATCGACGCCGGCGACGTGCTCCAGGGCACTCCTTATTTCAACTTCTACAAAGGCGAAGTCGAATACAAAGCGATGTCGGCGATCGGCTACGACGTTGGCACGCTCGGCAATCACGAATTTGATAATGGCGTAGAAGCACTGGCAGCGGCTTTGAAGTTCGCGAATTTCGATATCGTTTCCGCGAACTACGACGTGAAAGGAACAGTGCTCGAA
>DASSEB010000504.1:0-11938 GCA_035696765.1 Pyrinomonadaceae bacterium
GATGCGTTACCTGCGGAACTGGTCCAGCACTCGCAAACCGTTTTCGTCGTTGCTGAAGAACGACGAACCGGTTCGAGTACCTGAGTCGTGGGTCCGTCCGAAAGTTGCCGGACGCGATTTCCTGATGCCGTGGAACATCGCCAAGGAGTTCTGGCCGCTCTACGACAAACCCGCCGCGGAGCGGCCGTTGTATCCGTTCAACGCCGAGCCACTAGACGAGTTTGTTGCGACTTACAAAGGCGCTCGTGACGTGCCGCTCTTTCAGTCGAAGCTCGTCGTTCCCGTCGTTTACATCAACGACCTTCCCGCGTATCTGAAAGAAGGCAGCCCGTTCCTGCGCTTCGTCCGCGAGACCAAAGCTCCGTTTGCAATACTCATCAACTACGGCAGCGCGCGCTTAGATCAAACCGCATGGAAACTGCTCGATGGCGAACTGAAAGATCAGTTTCTCGGTTGGATCTCGGGCGAGAGTGTTGGCTACGTGTGGGACTCTGCCCCCGCGGACTTGAAGATCTCGCCGTCGATGTCGCGACGCGAGCTACTCGAAGCGCATCGCCAATTCTATTCAAATGCTCTCGCGCGAAAGTGGCGCGACATGTTTCAAACCGAGACTGGTCCGATGTGGGACAAGCTGATTCCCGCGCAGTCGACGTCGAGCACTTCGTTTGCCCACGCTCTCACTCAGTGGGGCGTTAACTTGCTTGGAATGGAAACGGCGGCGGTGATGCCGATGACGGGCATGCGCATCGCCTTTACGCGCGGCGCCGCGCGCCAGTTTGGCGGCGCGTTTCTTTATTATCACGCGCCGAACTTCGGCGACACCGCGACCACGTTCACCAAGCAGCAAAACTTCGCCGGCCCTGATTTCTTTTACCACTCGCGCTATGGTCCAACGATGGGACCTTCGCTGTCGTGGTATCGGAAGAGTTATTACCTCTACTACATGGCCGGAGCTTCGGCGATCTATCTCGAACAGGGCGGGGATCAGTTTTTCAAACCCGGTCCCGGCGATCATCCGTTCCAACTAAATCCGCTCGGCCGGATCACTGACGAGTTCATGCGCTTTGCAGAGAAACATCCCGACCGCGGTACGCCGTACACGCCAGTCGCTTTCCTGCTTGACCCGGCACACGGCTTCGAAATGACTGACTATCCACAGTGGCCGTTTGAAGTCTCGCAGCTCGATCGTGGTGATCGCGCACTGCGAGAGCTGTTTGGAACGGCCTACTATCCGGGACCCGTGCTCGAAGGTGAGCCGGCTATCGCCGATCGACAGCCTTTCGTGCCCGGAGTTTTTGGCGACATCTTCGACGTATTGACTGCGGCTGATGTTCAGGGTTCGAAGTCGAAGATAAAAACTCTGCTGCCGTCGTATCGCGCGGTCGTGGTTGGTGGGCGGATCGAATGGTCAACGGAATGGATACAGCGGCTCGAGGAGTACGTGCGCAACGGCGGCACGATCGTCCTCAATGCGGCGCAGATCAAAAGCTTGCCTGAGCAGTTTTTAGGATTGCGACTGACGAACGCGACGGGTGAAGCGCACAACGCTCGTTGTCTCGCGCCCGGTGAAGAGCTTCAGGATTTGAAGGGTCAGATTTTCCGGTACGAACAGTTGGAACTCAAAGGCGCCACGGCCTTGATTACGGTGATGAGCGGCGCGCCGCTAGTGACCGTGAACAAAGTCGGGAAAGGCAAAGTGGTTTTTGTAGCAGTGCCGGATCTGCTTGGCGAAGATGAGCGCATGACGCCGTTTGCCGCGCACATGCTGGCTCACGTTTTTGTCGATGCTGTGCCGGTGAAGGTAGAAGGCAACGTGGAGTATTTAATCAATCGCACGGCTAACGGTTGGGTGGTGACGTTGCTGAATAACAATGGCGTCTTCAAGCCGCAGCAGGGAATGGCGCAGGTGGATCGGAGCGCTTACGTTACCGGCAGGATCAGTTTGCCGGGTATTCAGAGCGCGACTGAATGGACCACTGATACAGCAGTCAAAGTGGACAAAGGAAGCCTTAGCGTTCAAATAGCCCCGGGCAGCCTCGCTATCGTCGAAATACATTAACCACGGATTAAACGGGTCCGATCCGTGTAATCCGTTGGTTCAAACTGTTATCGTGGTCCCATCGAATTTAGTCAAACTGAAGCCGTTGAAGACTTCGTTGTAACAGGCTCGTTGCTCCTTCAGGATCCCGATCGCGATCTGCTCGCCGAGTTTCAGCGACTCAGTTCCGTCCGAACGCCAGTGCACACCAGCAGTGTTCCTCCCGAGGGCTACATTCGAACCAATCTTGTTCAGTTCACCACCCACAGTCAGATCGCCCGCATCAGAACCCGCATAAGGCACGAGACTCAAGCCATCGTCCGTTGGTTGCACCGGCGGGAGTCCGATGTCGACCAAACGCGTCGTCTCCTTGAACCATGCTTTGAGGATCGTGACGCACGCGCCGGCGACGGTTGCGTGTCCCGCGCCATAAGCCGGATGCGTCGGTGAACCTTCCGGAAACGCCATCGGCAGCAACGCACTGCCCGCGGGCATGAAACCCTTCAGACGATTGTTATCCGAGAACGAATCGAGTATCTCCGGATGCACCGGATAATTCGCGCCCGCGAAAAGTGTCCGGTGAACTCGCCCGGCGTGCGCCTCTGGTCGCAAGCGTCGATGCACAAACCATTTCTGATACCAAACAGCTTTCAACGCCCGTGTCGCCACCTCGCACAAAAGCGTCGCGATGTGTGGACCACCAAACGTGCCGAATCCGAACTGACTCGGGTTGTCGTTGTAGGGATTGCCGTCGTCGAAAGGCGCGCCAACTCCGGCGAGAATTAGAAACGCCTGGAAGTAGGCCTGGAACAGCACGTCGATGTGCACCCATTGTCCGATGTCGCGCCCGCTGCGCATGTAACGCGGCACTGGATCCAAAGCGTCCGGTCCTTGCGCGATTCCTCGCTGGACCGCAAGCCACGTGTCGAAGTCGGTCATGTAGTTGATGCCGGGAAGCGTGGTCGTGATCTTCTGCTCAATTCTGTTCGCGCCGAAGTGAAGGTCTTGATAGAAGAACTGAGAGAGGTAAGGTCCTACGCGATCGCCGGGAGTCAGACCGCGAAATAGCGTTGCTGTTGTGACTGCGCCGCCGGTTTTGGGACCGCCGAAGTCAGCGCCGTACAAACTTAAATCAGCAGCCGCTGCGTTGGCGATCGGATTTGTGGCGTACTGGCGATACGGAACATCTCGCAGCAGCGCCATCCAATAATTTTCGGAGATCTCAGCGGCTTGTTGGCGGCTCGCAAACGCGGGCGCGGGTGGTTGCAGTAACGCGTGCGCGTCAGGCCCTTCCATGTCAAAGGCCAAACCAGATTGCGGGTTTGTCAGACGTGTGCTGCCGCCGAGCGGAATCGCATCGAAATCCGCCGGACGCCCGCTGTTGAGCGCTTGGACTAGTGCGGCGTACGCGTTGAGATCGACAGTGCCGTCGTCGTTGTGGGGCAATCCTTTCGAGAAGTTGCCGATCTTATTTGGGTAGAGATCTTCGTCATGGTTCGATGGGTGTTGCAGGTTTTGCGGTGTGGCTTTCAGACCTGCGTTTGCTGCCTCGCGCCGGAGTTTGGCGCAGTCGTTGGCGCGTTGATTCGATCCATCGGCGGCTTGAACTTTGGGGCTGATGACAGTTGCGGCAAGGGTTGCAGCGCCCACTTGACCGAGGAATGCACGTCTACTGGGTGGCATAGGAGGAACTTCCTTTCTCTGGGATGTATCAGGGGCGGGTATTCTACACAGGTGAGTGGTGGGACGGAAGAAAAAAGCCGCGGGTCTTCGCGGATAACGGGATCGATCCGCATTATCCGCGTAATCCGCGGCTAATCAATCATGGCTTCTTGCCTTTGCCCTTACCGCCGCCCCCAGGCTGAGCGTTTGCCGGGCGTTCCTGCTTCTGCTGCGCCTGTGCCGGACGTTCTGGTTTTTGCTGTTGCTGCGGACGAGCCGCCGGTTGCGCGTTCCGAACCGGGCCAGGATCGCGACGCATTTGCGGCTGTGGCCGCTGCTGCGGAATGACGACCTGACGCTGTTGTTGTGGTTGCGGCCGTTGTTGCGGCGCTGCGACTCGTTCGCCCTGCGCTTGTTGCCGCGCCGGTCTGGCTGCACGCTCAGCCTGCGCAGCTCTTGGCGCTTGAACTACTCGCGGCTGCTCGCGTTGCTGCCTCCGTTGCTCCTGCTCGACACGTCGCAGATCGCGTTGCGCCTGTGCGCGAGGTCTTTGCTCAACAGGCTGCTGCTGAACATGAGCCGGAGCTTGCGGTGCTTGTTGGGCCACACCTCTGCCTTGTTGCCGCTCATCTCTCACCTTGAACTTCTGACCCTTCGCGCGCTCCGAAACCGTGTCGACCTTCATCGACTTCGCAACATCACGCCGGAACGGCGGCGCCGCCGGAGTCGTGCTGGTAACCACGGTGGTGTCGTTCAGCTTCTTCGCGATCCCCGGTGGAATGTCTTTCTTCCCACGACCCCACGCTGAATGAATCACCGCATTGCGCAACGGCGTTAACAGCAGTGGATCCAAAACCGGATTTGCTGACGCCAGCATGTTTCGATCAGCCTTCCTCGCACGACGCCAGTCGCTGCCGCGCACGAAGTCGTCAACACTCACAACAGTCACTGCTCCCGGCACGTCGAGATTCACGACGCGCTGGTACAGATTGTCGCGAGTGAGGTAATTCGGTTGCCATGACTCGTTGTAGTAATGAGGCACGTAAACATCGCCCGGGCCAAGCGGCACCCATCCGATCTCGTTTTGACCAAATGGCACAAACGCGACGAGGGCCGGCGAGTAGATCGGTTCAGTCCTCACGTTGTCAGGCACCCAGTACCAGCGATCTCCGGCAAACGCCCAGCGTCCGTAGTGATACGGCGCGTAGCCCCACGGTTCAGTCGAGACCCACGTTGGACCATACGGATAATCGTTGTACCAGTAACCCGTCTGGTACGGCGTCCAGCCGCTATCGACTCGCGGCGCCCACACATATCCGTAGTTGTCGACGTTGCGCCAGTCGCCGTAGTAATCGAGATCGTAGAGGCCGGGAATGTACGAGTTGACGTACTGGTAACTAACGTTGCGACGATAAGGATCGAAGTAATATGGATCGTTTAAATAAGCGTTGTAGTCGCGATAACGACCGTCGTAATACTGTGGATACTGATAGCCGTAATAATCGTCGACGAGATAACCTGCGTCGCGACCGTTGATCTGTGAAAGGACAACGTCCGCCGCAGTTGTGCCGATGAGCGTCAGCAGTTCACCCTTGCTGATCTGCCCGCTGCCACCCAGGCCCACGACCTGCGCCAGACCGCTCAACGCCGAAACGAGTACCTGCCCGTTGTCGATGCCGACGTTGTACAGGCCTGGCTGCTGAAAATCGACTGCGCCGTACGGCGTTGCTACTTCAAACAGATCGCCTGAATTCAGGTAACCAACATCGAAAATTGCTGAGCCGTCGCGCAACGCGAGCTGCGTGCGTCGATCGCTTAGCGAAAGCACGTCCAGCGAGGTGTTTGGATTGAGTCTCGCGAAGTTGCGTCCGGTAAACGCCACACTCGCGCGCGAGTTGTCGCGCGTGTAGATGCGATCGCCGACCGAGAATGGTTGGTTGTCGGTGGCGGCGATCCATTGATCGCTTGCTGCGTTACCTGCGTCGCTGTTGTTGAGTGCGACGTCTCCTTCGACGCGTTGAATGCGAGCGGCATTTGGCAAAGCCTCGGCTGAAGCAGTTTGCTCGTGCTTCATCCAAAGGCCCACGCCGACTCCTGCAAGGACGGCGCACACCACCGCCACGATTGTCAGGTGCGGCCACACTTTCAGATTGTTCATAATAGCCCCCTCAAAATAGCCCCCTCAAATCTTTGTTTTCGGGATTAAGTCGGCAAGCATCGTGCCAGCACATCCGCGCGGATCCTTAAAAAAAATCCGTGTTATCCGGCCTAATTCCTATCCCATATCGTTTGCTACTGAATCAAATCGTCTCGTAAACCTACATTCCGACACTGCATTTTTCGCGTTTTTCGCATGGAATAGGGCTTGCCAAACACGCTCGTGTCGACCTCTCTCCCGCCGGTCAGTACTGAAAGGAATTTGAAAGAACGTGAAACACTTAAAACGAATCGGATTCTCACTGGCAATATCCGCGTTGCTGCTGGGAGCGAGCGACCTTGCCAATGCGCAGGGCAGACGTGGCCGCGGTGAAGAGCGGAGGCAGGAAAACCAGGCTGAGCGCGAGCAGCGCCAACAACAGCGGCAAGAGGCACAGCAAAACCGCCAACAAGAGCAACAGCAACGTTCGGAACAACGCCGTCAGGAGCAGCAGAGCAACAGCCAGGAACGGCAGCAGCGCTGGGAAGAGCGTAGGCAGGAGCAACAGCGCGATAGCCAGGAACGCCAGCAGCGTTGGGAACAACAGCGCCAGCAGCAGCGCAACGATCAGCAACGGCAGGAGCAGATCCGCCAATCGCAGGAACGCGAACAGCGTTGGCAGCGGCAGCGTGAGGAGCAAATCCGCCAGTCACAAGAGCGTGAGCAACAGTGGCAACGGCAGCGGCAGCAACAGCAGAACAATCGCGACTGGGACCGAAACCGCGATGGCCGTAACAATCGCGACTGGGACCGCAACCGCGATGGCCGTAACGATCGCGACTGGGACCGTAATCGCGATGACCGCAACGATCGCGACTGGAATCGTAATCGCACCGACAACAACTCGCGCCAGCGTGATTGGCAACGCGATCAGCAGCAGCGTGCGGAACGTTATCGCCAGGATTGGCAACGACGACAAAGCTACCTGTACCAGCGACAGCGACTGCTCGAGCAACAGCGTCGTCTGAACCAGTTGCGCTACCAGCAACGTTATCTCGAGCAACTGCGTCGCGATCAGTTGCGGCTACAGCAGTGGCGCTATAACGACTACGGCCCGTACAACTATCGCTATCGTCGCGGCGGCAGCTACTACGAAACCAATCGCTACGGCGCTGAGATGTTGCAGCGCGCGATCAATGACGGTTATCGCGAAGGCTATTACGCCGGCCAGGCCGACCGCGAAGACGGTTACGGCTTCAGTGCTGAAGAGGCTTACGCCTACCAGGACGCCAGCTACGGCTATGACGGTTACTACGTCGATCTGAGCGAGTATCAGTATTACTTTCGTGAAGGATTCAGGCGTGGCTACGAGGACGGTTATTACAGCCGTTCACGCTACGGCCGGTATTCGAATGGAGGGTACAGCATCCTCGGTACGATCCTCGAGCAGATCCTCGGGCTGCAGTTACTGAACTAATTCTTTTCACCACGGATGGACGCGGATCAGATCCGTGTCCATCCGTGGCTCAATTTACCGCAAACCCTTTGCGCCGGATCGTCTTCACGCAACTCGTATCGAGACCTTTGTTACTCCCACGATCGATAAAGTCAGTCACAAGGCGAAGGATGCAGTCGACGTTCTCGAGTCCACCGAGACCGTGTGCGCCATGCGGTACGACGATATGAAGACTGTTGGGAAGAGTCTTTGCCACTGCGTCGCCGTTTGACGGCGGTGTCACCGGATCCCATTCTCCAGTCAGAATCAAAACAGGAACATCGGCACGGATCGGTGCGGCGTAGTCGCGTTCGATTTCGCCGCGCGGCCAAAGCGCGCACGCTTCTCGTTGCTGGCGCAGCCGGTAATCACCGAGGAACGTGTTTGCGGCCATTCGTTCGCCTTCGCCGGGTTTAATCCACGGCAGATCTTCGGCACAAGTGACGGAGAGATACATGCCATTGCTGCCGCTACCCACAAGGTTTATGCGATAGGCGATGGCGGTCTCGGCCAACATCGCAAAGTCCCCTTGCGCCGCGCGATGGATAACGAGCGGCACCCGGCTCGCGGGCCTTGGGCTGTACAACATGTAACGAATGGCTTCGGCCGCGAGATCGCGGGAGAGTTTTACTTTGACGCGGTCCTTCGAGTTCGGTTTCTGCACCTCGACTTCAACTGGCCCTTTGATGAGTTGGGCCAACAACGACTGCGTTTCTTCCTTCAAATTCGGAAACGCTTTGTGGCAAGCCTCATCGGCCGCACACTCTGCGATCACACCTTGTAGCGCTCGTTCATTACTCATGGGAAAATCACTTGGCATGTATAAATTGGTTGGAGCGACGCCCTGGAGTGTTGCCGTGCGCACGCGTTTGGGATATCGCTTCAGGTAAGTCAATGCTGCGCGAGTTCCGTACGAGCCGCCGAAGAGATTGATCTGTTCGTAACCGAGTGCTGCTCTGACTTCGTCCAAATCGTCCATCGCGATGGCGGTTGTGTAGAGCTTCAAATCCGAGTTGGCTTCAAGCTGCGGCCGGCACTTGCGAACGTCTTCGAGCGGCATGAAGTAACCGAGATAGCTTTGTAAATCGTTCGGGTTGAAGAACTCGCAATTGAGCGGATGGGATTTGCCTGTGCCGCGCTGGTCCACAAACACGAGGTCGCGATGCTCACGTATCTTCGTGAATTCCGGTGCGAAGCCGAGCGCATCTTCGGTCGCGGCGGAGCCGGGTCCGCCGGCAAAGTAAAAGAGCGGATCGGCCTCGCGCTTTTCGCCGGTTGCGGGCAGGACGAGGATGTTCAGACTGATCATCCGCCCCTTTTTAGTAGCGCGATTTTCGTAGACTTCCAGAGTGCCGCATTTTGCTTTGCCGAGGCCCTGGATCTCGCAGTCGTTTAAGGTGATTGTCTTCGCCGGGGTTTGGCGCACCGCGCTCGAGGTTTGAAGTGAAAGCGCGAGTACAAGAATAGCGATCCCTGCTTTAGTCATGAGTGTTAATCCTTCAATTCTGAAATCCTGTGTAACTTAGGACAGGATCACAGGATTTACAATCAATTTGGTTGAGGTCCAGCAGCCTGACCGAAGGCTGACTGTTTTGTCGTTGGACCATCGAAGGCCGCAAAACCGTGTAAATCACTTACGGCAAACGACTTCGATAAAGACGCGCCGCCTTGCGGCCGCGACGGCATATCGCTTGCTCAACACATCAACGCGGTGCACTCGCAAGTGCACAAGACTCACGCTCGTTAGTACCTGCCCCCAGCTCTCCCGCGACCAATAATTGGAGAGAATCAGCTATGAAAAAAAATCAGTTCTCCGAGTTTACTTCCAACCTGCTTATCGCCGGATCGGTATCGCTCGCCTTCATGCCGTTCCTGCTTGGCGACCATCTAACCCTGATTTTCAGCGGATTGGTCCAGCAGGGCGGCGTAATGTTCGACCAGGTTAGTAACTACGTCATGTGGCTCGTTTCGTAGATCCATCTTGTTAATCCTGTAAATCCAAAGCTCCCAATCAATTTACCGGCGACGTTCCTCTCCGCGTCGTCGTTTCTGCGTCTTTGCGCCTTGGCGTCAAAACTTCCTACAATGTCGCCCGAACGAGGTGAGTTGTTATGTTCTGGCAAAGAAGCCTCCGGGTTCTTATCATTCCCCTGTTACTGATTTCTGTGAATGCGGAGACGCAGAAGATGCATCGTATCGCAACGGGCGTGTGGGGCGGTGAGCACATCCGCATCGAGGTCGGAACGAAATCGGCCACGGTTGAGTACGATTGCGCCAGCGGTGTGATTGACGGACCGTTAGTGGTGGACGGCAATGGCGAGTTCAACCTGCGCGGCACTCATAAAATGGAACGCGGTGGCCCAGTTAGAGCAGACGATAATGCGAAAGAACATCCGGCGACGTACACCGGATCAATCAAGGGCAACACGATGACGCTGACGTTGAAGTTCGCCGACTTCGAACCGGAGACGTTCACGTTGGAGAAGGGCAAACCTGGCGAGCTGTTCAAGTGTAAATAGTTTTTATTCACATGGGCGTAGCGAGAAAGTTTTTGATAAGCGGGGAAGTACAGGGGGTTGGCTACCGGTTCTTTGCGCAACGAGCAGCCGCGAGACATCAGGTAGTTGGTTACGTGCGCAACTGTCCTGACGGAACGGTCGAAGCATTCGCGGAAGGACCGGCCGGTAGCGTTGAAGCTTTCAAACACGACCTTGTCACCGGGCCGCAATGGGCCGTGGTGGACCAGGTAGAAGAGATATGTCTCGAGCCGACAGGCTCTTATTCTGCGTTTCGCATTGAGAGATGACTCATCGATGGACCACTTAAAATCCTTAATCCGCGAAGTGCCGGACTTTCCTAAGCCCGGCATCAATTTTTATGACATAACCACTCTCCTCAAACATCCTGAGGGACTGCGCAACACGGTCGACGCGCTCGCCTCACAGTTTGAAGGTGAGAAGGTGGATTCAGTTATCGGAATCGAGGCGCGTGGTTTCATCTTTGCGCCGGCGCTTGCATATCACCTCGGCGCTGGATTTGTTCCGGTGCGCAAACCGCGCAAGCTGCCGGCTGAGTGTGCGTCGATCTCTTACGATTTGGAATATGGTCAGGACACGTTGCAGATCCACCGCGATGCGATCGGCGACGGCCATCGTGTGCTCATCGCCGACGATCTCCTTGCGACCGGCGGCACGGCGCGCGCAGTTGTTGATCTGGTGGAGCAGTTGGGTGGAACGGTTGTTGGGCTCGTGTTCGTAGTCGAACTCGAATTCCTCCCTGGCCGCGAGAAGCTCACGGGATATGATGTGCGGTCGTTGATTAAGTACCAGTCCTAACCTTGTAAATCGTGAAAAATCCTGTAATCCTGTCACACGATTTACTCACTTGTGCTCCCGTAGCTCAGCTGCATAGAGCGTCCGCCTCCTAAGCGGAAGGTCGCGCGTTGGAATCGCGCCGGGGGCACCAGTTTTCCTAAGAAATTAGAACCTCGCCTCCCTCAAGTTTTAATCAGTAGCGGACCTATCTACTGGCATGACGAGTAATTGAAAGAAGGGATCCTTGAGCTGAGGATCTATTACTGCGGACAATCAACCACCCCCCAGACGTATCCTGAAGACATTCCCCAATTCAGGGCTAATGAGTAGGTGTAGCCAAGGCGCGCCGCATCCTTCGCGGTGATGAATAAAATGGCGGCTGTTTCACCTTTGCAGAATAGATTTTGTGTGCCGCCGCTGTACCTTTGAAAGGCTTCCACATTTTTAGTGCCGATGTATTTCCAACCCGCGCGAGCAAGTTCCGTATCGTAGTACGCCTTGATCTTATCCGGTGGCAGATCGATCTTATAAAAGCCAGCCTTTCCTCGTGCGGTTTTATAGATGCTATTAAGTTCTGCTGGGACTGAGCCGGACAGGAGGTGAATGTTTTCGAACTGTTCCTCGAGCGCGGTCTGTTTTATTTCGCCATTTGGTTCGCCAAACAAGTCACCTAATTCAGGGATAACTCCGATGCCGTAGTAATCCTGAAAACATTTCGTAAGCCAGGTGATCTTTGGGTCAAGTTCAATCTCGTCCAACCCGGTCCAGTGCTGTAATCGCGGCACGACGACGTAGTTCAGACCTTGTGATTTGGCACTTCGAATCAGATGGTCTCTGTTGGTCCACTCACGCGCATATGCAACCACGCTCGGGCGAAGCTGTTGCACCACATGCCAACTCCTGGTGACGGCGAGCAGTCCGAATAAGACGAACGTTAGGATCCCTAAAGCAGTTGCCTGAATGCGTAGCTGCGGCGCTAATGAGCGATTGCATAATCGTCCTGCAAGGTACGCCCAACAGGCGACAAGACAGACCAGCAAGTAAACGGGAATGATGAATGTGCGGTTTGCTAACGTCAGCGAAGTGCCCCAGGCCATCGGGACCCAACAGGCGAGGAGCAAAACGAACGTTACCGGGGGCAACCAAAACAAAGCCGACAAGAAATGCTTCGTTTCTACTGCCGATCTTTCTTGTCGTCGGAATATCCCAAGACCGAATACAAACCCGCACAGAATTAGACCGACCCAAACAGGCACTCGCCCGGCTGAGAAAACAACCAGGTAGAAGAAGTC
>DASSEB010000505.1:0-23118 GCA_035696765.1 Pyrinomonadaceae bacterium
TGAAAACTGATCCGTCAGGAAACTCGGGCGCGCGTATCGCGTGTGGCGTAATCTCGAAGTAAGCCACAAAGAGGCGCGAAGTAGCCACAAAGAGGCACAAAAAGCACGAAAGCTGATATGAATGCGGCTGTGCTTTTGTGCCTTTTGTGCGTCTTTGTGACAATGCTCTACGGAGGCCCGCTATGAAACTTCTACTGCCGCTCGTCGCACTCGTTGCATTCATCACCATTCACGCCAACCAGCAGACAGTAAAAATCAGTCCTGGTTTCTTTACCGGCAAGGATTATCTGGACATGACTGACACCGAGAAACGGGCCTACGCCACCGGTGAGATCAACGGAATGCTCGTCGCGCCCTTCTTCGGCGCGCCCGAGGCGAATCTAAACTGGCTCAAGACGTGCAGCGGCAAGATGTCAGACGAAGAGATCGCTACAACTCTCACTCGCTACATCCGCGACCAGCCAAATCAAATGCAAACCAACCTCAACGTGGTGACCTTCAACGCCCTGCGCGAAGCGTGCCGCACACCCAACCCGTGAACAGCCACAAAGAGGCACAAAAGGCACAAAAGCAGCCTTGTGCTGTGTACCTTTTTGTGCTTTTTGTGCCTCTTTGTGGCTTACTTCGCCAGCGGCGCGAAGATGCGGCGGCAGTCGTGTTCGACGGTGATTTTTTGAGCGCCGTCGATCGAGATTACGGCCAGGGGCGCGTAGTGGTGCTCGATGCCATGCGGCGGTAATGCTTTCGCCACTGTCTTCGCGCCCTGCTTGACCTTGGGCCAGAGGACGTCCCCGGTCGCGACACGCGCCGGAATCAGCCAGTAGTCGCCGGCGCGGTACATATTGCCTGCTACTTGCGGAAACTGGATCTGAACTCCATCTTCAAGCTCGATCCAATTCAGATCCTCGCCCGTGCCTTCCTTCACTAACAAGACACTCTCCGCCGGCACACCATCAGAGTCTCGCTCGTCCCAACGCCGCAGCACCGGATGCTGCGTGCTGCTCTCGTCGTAACTTAGATCGACTGCTTCTGTCAGCGTGATCGTCATCTCATCAGGATTGATACTCTTGATCTGCCGTATCGGTCCAGGCTGTCCCTGCAACACGCGATTGTCGGCGACGATTTCCACCCAATCGTCGACCTGCAAACTACGACTGCTGTCGCGTCCAAGACTCGCAAGCCGCACGGAATCACCCTGCAAGTTCAGAATCTGAAAATAGATCGAACTATTATCGCGTGACCACTTGAACGTGGCCGCGACATTCGCATTGCCGGCAGGCTCCTCGCCGGCAGTCACTCCATTCCACGCAACGCCGCCACGCTGAATCTCAACTCGGTAAAGTTGATTTTCCGGACCACGATACTGGGCTTCGGGTTGTATGTTGCAATCGCCCTCCGGCATTCCGGTGATCTTGGCGCGGGCGCGCAAAGCAGCTTTGCTCGATCCGCGTAAAGCGAGGCGAACCTGCTCGGCAAAAGCATTGAGCACCTTCAACGCCGCCTCGATGGCTGGATTGTCGTTGGCGGCCTGCGCGTCTTTGAGCTTCTTTACGTCATCCGCCAACTGTTGCTGATCGTAGAGCTGCGCGCCTGCTGGTCCAGGTGCTGGAACCAATACTGCCGAAACGATCTGGCCGCGCGTGGCCGTGTCTGGTCCACCTAGCGCAACTTCACAGATGTCGCCGTCTTCGTTGCAGGAGACGTGACGCTCCCAAACATCGAGAAAGACGATGAACGTTCCCGCCTTCTCACGAATCTCGTCGAGACTGAGACTGCCCGCAAACGGGTGGCCCTCCTGCTCGCCAAAGCCTATGTAGCTGTCGTTCTCGCACAGCAAACCGTCGACGTAGTAATGGCCCGTTCCAAAAAGGAAGCCGCTGTCCCTGAGCGAAGTCTTCAACTTCCGCCGCACGTCTTCAGGGAGCGGGTTACCGGCCGGGTCTTTGATGTTATCGATCTCGGCGTCAGTCGTAATCAACGCAAACCCGGGCTGGCCGCTTCCGCCATGTGGTCCAATGA
The DNA here is from genome assembly GCA_035696765.1 of Pyrinomonadaceae bacterium. Lineage (GTDB taxonomy): Bacteria > Acidobacteriota > Blastocatellia > Pyrinomonadales > Pyrinomonadaceae > PSRF01. The sequence continues at coordinate 2,020 of DASSEB010000505.1, forward strand.
GATCTGTCGCCAGCGCGCGCAGGTAGTGCAACAGAATGTCGCTTTGCTCGTTCCAATCGGAATCGAGCTGCACGCGCCCTTGTTGCATGAGCACACGACTGAAGCGCTTGATCGGATCAAAACTGTCGCGGCTGAAATCGCCTCTGAATTCGCCTTGCATGATTTCCTCCTAGTTTGCGTAGACGATGCCGGCGTCCATGCCGGCGGGGGTAAATTCATCCAGTCGCGCGCGCAAGTTGGCCGCGCGCTGGGGCTGAAACAGATCGTGAAAGACTCCCATTTCCGACTCGTCGTCAGCGCCGCGCGTGATTTCCTCGGCGCAACGATCCGCGAGTTGGCAGTAAGAGGGCGTGCCGTAACGCAGGCTGTTGAATACCGGTCGAACGCGATCGGATTCCTGCTCCATCACCGCCTCTTTCTCCTCAGCAGGGACATCTGTGTTCTCGACGACGGCTTGCTTCACCAGGTCAGGCTGGCACTCGTAACGTCGCGGCGTACGCGATTCATCGGGCACATAGCAGAACCGCACGCAGCCTCTGCCGCGGCGGCCGACGGTGACGACCCCATTGAAGATCGTGTTTTCCGCCAGCTCGATAGAATGCGTTTGCACGCGCCCGATGACAGTTGATCTCGCAATGGTCAAGGCAACGTAAGAGACCGCCCCTCGCGAACTGCCCAGTGCGATCCGTTCCTCGCTCGTCGCGTCGAGGATGCTGTCGGTGATCTGAATTTGTTGCGGTTCGCTGGCGCGCTCTCTCGCTTCGGTGGTGATGCTTCCGAGAATGCTGTGCTCGATTCGAATTCGCGCCACGGAGTATTCCAGCTTGATACTCGGATCGTTTGGACGCCGTGGCTCGCAGTCGCATTCAAGACTCCAACCCGGAACGAGCGTACAGTGGCGAATTGTAACGTCGCAGAGATCGTCGTCACTCGGCGTCGCCGGGCTATCGAAATCCTCGGAGCTGCTTTCCTGGCCGTTGATCTGAATACCGCGGCCGCCAATGGTTAGACCGTCGAGGATGAACCGGCTTCCGTTCCTGCCCTGAATGCTGAGCGCATCGGGAAGGCTCGACTGGTAATCCAACAACCGCAGAACGGGACGCTTGCGTTGCGCAGCGCGCAGTTGCAAATACTCACCCGGATCGAGGTTGATACTGATCTGTTCCGTATAAACGCCGCTGTCCTGTATCTCGATCACGGCGGCGCGCGCTCGCTTCTCCGGCTCGGGTTTTCTCCAGGCCTCCAAAGCCGCCGCGATGGTTTTTAAATTCTCGTTCTTGCCGACGCGAAAGATTTGCGCACCGGCAGCTTCAGACAACGGCCGTTCATACTCACCACCGCCGATGTCTGCGCTGAAAGCATAGCGATACGACACAACGACGCCGCGCTTTGGCTTTTGATTCGAGGGAAACACGATTCGACCAAGCACCGGATCGACGGCAACAAAATTACGAGCAGGCCGAAACCTGTGCCAATCGCTCAGGTTCGCGGGAATCACAGACTCGCGGGGTATCGGTATCAGTTGTGTTTGCTGCTTACTGTCACGTTCCAGCAGCCACAGTGAGAGGCTATCGTCGTAATAATCTGCTGATGCGTGCCTGGGTTTCGACGGTCTTTTTTTGTCTGTGTGATCTTCGAAAGGCCGGCGCCTGATTGGAGTCGGTAGATTCAAAACATCCGCGATGTGCGTGGGCGATGTTTCCGGTTGGGCCACGTTGTAAAGCTGAGTGTCGTGGCCCAGCGCGTTGAACGTGTAACACTCGGGTCCTTCTTCCTCGATGCAATACGCCGGAGTCTGCGTGACTGAATAAGTTTTCAGACGCCACACAAACAAACCGACGCTGCCGATGTTGAAGCGACCCGTGGTGCGGTGCGAGTTGAGGCGACGCACGTCGACAGTGTGGGTTGTTTTGCCGAAGGCACTGCCAAGCAGATCGAGCTTTTCGCCGGCCCCGAGATTCGCAGGTTGTCCACGCCTGACGCGCGGATGATTGAGATGCTGCGTCCAACCGAGCAGCTTGTAAAACTCGACTGCGCGCGCGGGCCAGCCAGCGACGTTGTTCGCAAGCAACTCCAGCAACGCCAGCGTTCCCTTGCGACGCCGGTAGCTGATCACGTTCGCGACTTCGCGCCGTGGAATCAGAATCTTGTTGCGCGCGTGTCCCTGCGCGACTCGCGGATCACCGGGCTCGCCTGCTTCATGCACCGCCTGAAATCCGATTAGCTCGCCGATGTAAGGCACGACCCAGTCGTCGCACGTCTCGATGAACCAGTTGTCATAAAGGTGCGTGATGTCCTCTTCGACGATGTTCACTTGCTCGGCGATGACCTGCAACAGGGCCTGGAGCGAGTAGCCTTCCTCGGTATCGACCATGCGGTAGATCGAGGGCAGTAGCTCATATAGACGATCGGCTTTGTTCATGAGGAAATCTCCGAGAGTATGATCGTGTCTGGAATATCGGGGCTCATGTATGCGATCTGGGCCGGCTTGATGCGTGCCGCCGGATCGGTCTCATTGGTATCGATCATCGCGAGGGACACCGGAATGCGTTCCCGGCGCTCAATCACGAGACCCAGCGACTCACGTCCACCAAGGTGCTCCACCACTTTCTGTTCATCGACCCAATCAAACTTATCGACGTCCACATAAGCGACGCCTTCGATACTTTGAATCGTCGCCATGGCGTCGCTGAGCAGCGCATCCTGTCCGAGCTCGCGGCGCTCAAAACTGAACCGATCAAGCAGCGCCGCGCGAATCTTTGGTTCAACTTTTTCGAACAGGTAATCCGGCAGGACACGCACGCGCGCTTCGATCACCAGCAACAAAAACGTGCGCAACACGATCTGTACCGGCTGATGTGGATCGCCATAATCCCGCAGCGCCTTGTTGAGGTTGCGATAGAGATCCGAAGTCTTTTCAATGGGAATGTCGTCCGCACCGGCGACGGTCAGGTGTACGAGGCGACGCTGGCCGTCAGATAGTCTTGCTGCTGAAGCCTTGCCGACGCCTGCGAAAGTGAGCGCGAAGTTGGCGTAGTCCTGCGTTGAGACGAGCCGGTCCAACGCCGTCACTGCGAGCGGCGCGTTGCGCTTCGCTTGATCGCGCGACTCACGATCCGCTCCGCCCGAAGCCCCCATCGGATTCGTCACTCCTTTGACGCCCAGGGGCCGAGTTGATAGCAGTGTTATTTGATCCGGCCGGACGTTTCCGGCTTTGCCGATCCCGTTGCGATAAACCGCAGTGACGTTATCCGGACCAGTGGGCAAGCGCGCTCCATGTTCACCGGTGCCGAAGATCACGGACGTCTTGTTTTCATCATCGGTGCGCGTGACGTAGCGATAATCGTTTGGTCCAAGCTCCGCCAGCCCGTCAGCCTCATGCCAGAGTACGTCGTTGACGCGTACCTGCAGCGTGCTTTCCACTCCATCAGGATTCGGCGCCGCAACGAACGTCAGCGGACTCTGCTTGAGTGTGAACTCCTGGAGCGACTTGCCTGCGTTACCGCTGCCGAGCACTTCCTTTCGTGTTTCACCGTGAGTCGAATTCACGACGTTGCCGTAGACGATCACCGTGTTGCGTTTGTAGGAGTACGCGAGACTGTTTGCGAGACGCAGGTAGGTGTGCGTTTTATCTCCCTGCAAGTTTTGATCGAACCGCTGCTCGACAGCGGCGAGCATGGCGAGCTCAGTTGCAGGAACGCCGGGGATCGGCGCTTCAGCTTCTTCAGCCGCGGTCCCTGCGGTTTCCGATGGTTGAGCGGCGCCACTGGTGATGTCGGCACGTTCGCCCGAGATGATCAGCCAGCGGCCAGACTCAAGACCATCGTATAGACCATCCAACTCGATCTCGTTCCCTGAGATCACGTCGTCGATCGGCTCTTCGGCAAGTTCGAGCTTTTCACTTCCGGCAAAGACACCCGTGCCGCGAATCATTTCGAATGAATCTTGCCCGGGAGCCGGATTGATCCAGTCGTTCTCCAGCCGCAAACGCGTACTCTTCTGCGCGAGGCCGTAAGCGGCGCGAGATCTTTCCGAGACGTCGAGCACGCGTGTGATCACGAGTGTCGACTCGGTCGGCAGCGTCGTAACCGGATCGATAAGGCTGCTCGGTTTTTCAAAAGCAACCCAACTGCCAGGCAAAATCTGTTCGTACGGCGCGTCGAGCCAGGAGACTCTTGCTTCTTCCGTGCTCGTTGCTGTTCCAGCGATCCGGAGTTGCCCCCTGATATTGATGTCGCGTTGAGTTTGAGTCGGCGCGGCGAGAGTTAGTGGTCCATCGGTTGGCGAGGACACAGCAGAAATGAACTCGCCATCACTCAGGTTGACGTGAATCGTTATGGGCCGCTTAAAGAAACGGAAGGTGACCCTGATTCTTCCCTCTGTCCCCACGTTGCGATTGATCGTCACTTCCACACGATCGTTAACACTTGGAAAATCGATCGTCATGGAATCCGCATCCAGTCCCACGAAGCCGGTCGATTCTTCACCGACCATGATGTTTGCAGAAAACGCTCCGTCTGCGTCCTGGCCCAGCACGATTTGGACTGTCTCGCTGGTGGAAACTCCGGGCACCTGGAGGTCCCACTCTTTGCTGCCAATGATGACGCCCGTTGTGTTCCTGACCGGCTCGAGCGGCGCGTTGTGACCAAAGATCGATGCGCGCACTTTGAACGCGTGGGCTTCGAACACAGGCGCTGGAGTGACAGGCACGTTCTCCCATGCCTTGTACAGGATCGGCTTCAACTCCGGCTTCAGCGAGACAAGCAACTGAGGAGCAATGTCAGTAGTGCTGCCGAGTGAACCCCCGACGCTTCGCTCCAGGTCTTGCGACTCTTTGGGCGGAATCGATCGAGGCTTGGACAACGCCGGAAGCACGGCGGTGAGATCGAGGACTGCCTTCGCTGCTGCACCGTTACCATTAAGCTTCTCTGTTGGTGGGCGGCTTTTGCCGCGGAGTGCAATGTCGAGTTCCTCGATGATCAGCCGCACCCACGGCTCGACGCGCGTGAACTTGCCTGCAATCGCGAGCCGAAGCTGTTCTTTGAGTTGAGGCAGCACTTCGTGTTCGAGTGCCGTCTTCAACTCTTCAGCCGTACTGCCGCCCGAACTCATTCGCTTTAATCGCTCGAGCAGGGCCAGCACCTCGCGAGCTGATTTGCTCTTGCGCACGATGTTGAATCGCTCAGCCTCGCTGAACCGCTCCGCGATCGCGGCCACTGCATCCATCAATGCGCTTGAAGGCTCAGGCGGTAGCTCGATTTCCAACCACGGTCGAAACGTTACCTTCGTGCGATTGTTGGCAGCATCGGGCGTCACCGTTTCGATGCGAAAGAGATCTGGCGGACTCGCGATAATCAAAATCGGATCCCCCGGCTTCAACAGGGGCAACCCCTTCAGGTAAATCACACGCGTCTCAGCATCGATCTTCTGCGGACGATTGAGTCGCACTTGAAGATTGTTCCAGGCGAAGCGAGCGACGAGATCGTCTGAAGTTTCGAATGACTGCGGCAACTCGCCTGGTCCGGGAACACTCTGCGCGCGACTGCCCTCGGGAATCGTCACCAGAGGATCAGGCGGCTCGGGCGCCAACTCGGGTCGTTCGATCAGTGCGGGAACTGCAATCGGTTTATCAAGCGTGTAGGCCAGATAAGCATTCGCAGAGACGCCCGGCCGCAGTGAGTAGCCGACGAGTCGCGCCAGCTCCAACACCGAACGACGTTCGGTTGCCGTTCGCAGATACCCTTCGTTTGCGATTCGTTGCTGATAGAAAGTAAGCACGTCGGCGACTGTGGCCCAAGCGTCGAGCAATGCGATCGAGGGGTCATCCGTGATACGAGTTTTCAGGTTCGCGATGGACGAGAACTCGCTGCCCGCGAGACGCGCTTTCATCGTCTCGAGAAACGTTCCGTGCGTGCCGGCGCGATACTCGATCGCATCAAGGCCGGGCCGGTTGCCGATCGTTGCCGGCGTCATAATCTCGACGCCTTCACAACATCCGCAGGGCAAGCTTCCGCCACATCCGCAGTTGCAGTTCATCGCCCACCTCTCATCGTTATCTTCAACGTTCCGCGTTCGGGGAAGTTGGGATCGTTATCGAGCTGCGGCACTTCCAGTGGTCCGAGTTCGAGAATTCCCTCATCCAGCTCGCCGCGATCTCCTTCGCCGAGACGTTCGAGTTTCGTAATGCGCACGCTTTCGACACCGGCGATCGCCTGAGCTGCCGCAACGAGCTTGCTCAGGTAAATACCTTCGCCAAACGTGAGGTTGTCAGGATGAAAGAATCCGAGACGCCCATCAGACAACATTCGGCCGCTGAAAATTTCCAGCAGCGCCGCCTCGACGTGGCCACGCAGGTAGTGCGGCTTCACGCAGACCTGCATTTCGATCTTGAGCGGGACGTAACGCGCCAGCTCAACTTCGACGTCATGGCCCATGCGGCGATAGCGATGCAGATAGCCCTTGATCCGTTTGAACAACTCCGGATCGGCGCTTTCGCTTCCGAACGGATCGATCGAGACCTCAGCGGCGTACCAGCTTCCGGTCCAGCGCAAAGAAGCTCCGGCGCGTTGCACTTTCCTGCCGGGGGAACGTTCGGCAAGTCGGGCGTAATCGTCGGGAGTGATCGCGCGCTCCAGTTGTTTCAGGAAAGCTTTGGGCGCGAAGAGTCTGGCTTCCGACATTGGCTCCTGCGACACACCGCCCGTGGCGGGCAATGGATTGCGGGCGCTCAAAGTGAGGCCACTGACGTTCCTGTTGTTGCGCCAACCTATCGTCGTGATCACACCGGCGCCGACATTGCCGGACGGTCCACTGCCGGTGCGATAGAGCGCGTGAAAGATCATGCAGGCTTGCGGCTGGCGTCCGAGCTCACCATCGCCAAAGCGCAGGTGCGCGCGGCCGTCGTTGTCGATCTCAACGACGAAATCGCGATCGAGTCCGCCGCTTCCCAGCAAGTCCCCGCGCGATTGCCAGCGCCATTGCTCGTCGTCAGGATTTATATCCGGCAGAACGTCGGGTTTCTGCTGGCCCGGTGTCGTTTCGCACTTCGCGGGCAAACCGATGAGCGAGTGAATCTGCGGCAGCGCGTTGCGCGGATCTTGTTTTACACTCGAGGCAGCGGGCGCAGTCCAGTCGACCCTTTCGCTGAACGTCAACGGGCCTTGTTGAAATACTGGCCGGAAAGATTTGGGCGTCGTCGTGAGATCCATGACGCTGGTTTCGCAAGAACATTCCCCGAGGATACTCTGCTGCTCAACCTGGCCCAGATACTCAGGGCTCGAAATAGTTCGTCCGTGGTCCACAAGGATGACGTTGCCGCGAGCGACACTGATTTGCGTTACGAGCTCACACGGTTTCTTCTCTTCCACGTCGCCCGGTTTCTTCTCTTTCTTCTTCACAGGATCCGCGGGTACGGGAAGCCGTGCCGAGAGACACATGTGAAACGGCAGCGCATCTTCGAGCGCCCACTCGATCTCAACGAGGGGAATCGGAAGCTTCTCGTCGGAGTCCTGCGGTTCTTCTTCTGAGTACTTCGCCTCAACGTCCTTCGTCTGAGCTTCCGGATCGGTCGGCTTCTCTTTCACGAGCGGGTCCTCCACCGGAGTCACCTTCGTCAGCCTGACGACGTGACGACGCGTCTGGTCTGCATCGTTCGGACTTCCCGTCTTTGGTCCAATCACTTCCTCGAAGATGAGCACGTCGCCCACCTTCAATTGCAGCTTGCGTACAGGCGGCGGCGGTGGCTCGGGCTCGGGTTCCGGGTAGTAGCCCTTTTTGTACTTCCCTTTCTGCTCATACTCCGGCTGCGGTTCGGGCTTAGCCGGTTTGACCACGATCCATTCGTCCCTCAGCGTTGCTGACGTCGAACCTTTCGGCAAACAACACTCTTCGTTGCCCCACGTGTAAAAAAGAATTTCGTTGTGCGCCTTGAAGAGTTGAATCGGAGCGTTGGGATCAGAGACGAGCGGCTCGAACACTATCGCGTCCGTATCATCGGGTCCGGCAGTGAAGTAAATATCTCGATACGTAAGTGTTGGCTCGTTCAGATCATCACGAGTGTCAACGGTGATCCACGCGCGCGCGTTGCAGCCTTCGTGTATGTAGTAATCGACGAGACGCGCATGACGACGCACTGAGATCCTTTGTCGCGCCGTATCGAGATATGCTTCAGTGGCGACCGCGTCCTGGTAGTAACTGAGGTAATCGCCCGTGTAAGCCAGCACTTCGACGAGGGCCACGCCGATGTCAGGCACGTGCCGCTCCTGCCAATCAGGCAGCAGCAGCGACAGACGATCGAAGATCAACTGTCGGAAACTCGCGTAGTCCTTGGCGAGATAGTTGATTTCCGGCGCGGGCGTGACCTCCGGCAAACACACCGACTCGTTTTTGCAATCGAGATCGCTCGGACATTCGCCTTTGAAACTAAACTCCGCGCAGACGTAACGGGGATCGAAGCCTTTCAGAAACTCCTCTGTCGTGAGTCCCTCGTCGTCAACCTCGTACAGACAAACTTTGTAACAGGAGAAATCACCGGCGCGATCGAGCTGTATGCGCAAACAATCCTGGTGCTCCGGATCGTCTGACTCGTGCGGCTCGACGTCGACAACTTTGATATCGCGGACTCGACGACCGCCCTCGATTCTTACGTTCGCGCGCACCAGCGACGGCAACTCGCCAAAGAAGTGAACACACAACAAACGCTGCTGCGTGCCCTCGACGATCTCGATGTAATCGATGCCGTTCAGGCCGCCTTCCGCCTGGTCGCGCACCAAGTGGCGACGACGCTCGTCGAGGCATTTCAAAGTCATTGCACACCTCCGCGGATAAAGGTCTCGGTGCGCTGTTCGCCGTTGCGGATCACCACGTACTTCAATTCCACCTGGAGCGTTGAGTCTTCACTGGTCACGTCGAGCGATTGCACCTGGATCACGTCGCCGAGCCACTGTTGGAGCGCCGCCTGGACCGTGAACTGCAAAGCCGCGGCGAGTTCGGGACTGTTTGGCGCGAAGATCAATTGCAAAAGGCCACTGCCGAAGTCGGGACGATTGACACGTTCACCTGGATTGGTGAAGAGCAGTTGCTCGATCATGTCGCGCACGTGATCGTCGTCGCCGGTGGTTGCCGTCCGGCCACGCGTGTCGAAGTGGAATGGAAAGTCGATGTTCATGATCTGTGCCTTTGTGCTTTTTTGCGGCTACGTCCCAACCACGCGTGTTTGTGTCGCGAGGATCACCAGCGGGGTGCCGTTTGGCGCACAGATAGCCTGGCTGTCAAGCAACAGCAATGGTTGACCATTCGAAAAAAGACGCGTCGCGCCGGTGGTCCATTGCGCTGTCACGCACGGCGACGGACCGCCGCTAACATTGAACGGGCAGCCTGTAATCGCGTACGGCGGAATCATCGTCACGGTCGGCTGGCCCATAACCAGCACACGCGGATTCGGCGTCGTCGGTTGTGCAGGCGCAAGATGTGCGCATTGGACCGTCGCGCCCACGTGCAGTAAGAATCCAGGCATAAGTTCCTCCTTACTTGATCAAAAGTGCACCCTGATTCAGCGTGATGACTCCGCCGAGCATGGTGATCATCCCGCCCTTGCCGTCCGAGATCGTGATACCGGTGACGTCGTTGATACTGATGAACGCGCCGGTAGTCGTCTTCAACATGATCCCGCCGGTTGGTCCAGCCATGTCGCTGATGCTGATCATGTTTTGCAATCCGGTTTGCAGAACTATGCTCGGACTAACCGGGTTGCCGGTGAGTGCAAATGGCGGCACTTCCGCCACCGATCCCCACCAGCCTCCCATCCAAACCGGCTGGTCCGGATCGCCCTCTTCAAACATGATCCACACGCCCGAGTTAATTGCCGGGAGAACGAACACGCCTGATTGCTTGCCCGCCACCGGAACGCACGGCTTGGCCCATGAAGATGGCGTGAACCCACCTGGCTCCAGCACAATCACCTGAATGCGTCCCTCTTGCATCGGGTCGATGTTGTTGACGACCGAGGCGCGATAAAGACCGTAGTATTTCGTTGTTCCGTCGCTCATAGTTCGACTGTTGAGACTGACGACTTCACGCCACCGCGAACGAGGGTGAAGTTCTGTTTGTACTCGCCACGTTTGAGTGTGTGCGTCACGCTCTTCACGTTGTAAAGACCGTCGTAGTAATCCCCTGCGCCGCGCACAGCAACTTTGCGTCGCGCTTTCAAAACGTGCCCGTAGCGAAGCACGTCGAGCGAGCCCGAGCCGGAGATCGCATCGTCGGTGGCCATCAACGCGCCAATCACCCGCAGCGCTGCTTCCGGAAAGCTCTTGCTTGCCAGATCGGGAATGATCGTGCTCTTCAGAGGCGTCGGCGCCTTTGCGGAAAGTGAGGCCTTGAATAAATCGATACTCGGAATCGGAATCGGGATCGGAAACTTGGAATTGGGCTCCAGTATCGTTGCGATGTATTGCGTCGCAGCTAAACCGTTGTAGGAGAAGTTCAACGAGTCCACATTCGTGGCTGCATCCATATTGATGCTCAACGCAGGTTGTGTTGGTAGAAAGCCACCGAACTCCGGACCCCAGTAAGCGATACTCATCCCCGGCTCTGGTCCAGGATCGATGTAGAAAATGTAACCACTCTGTTGGGCCAACGCGGAAACGTACCGGTAATCAGTACCAACTTGCTTCGGATACTTCTCGAGCGGGTTCCTGATCATGTTGATGAGGTCCGGGATCACCACCGGCACGCAACCAAACAGCAGGTACTTGGCAAGCACGATGTCGACGATCACGAAGTTGGGCATCGCCGGATACGGAATGCCGGTAAGGTTGATGAAATCCATGAGGGCCGAAATGTCGAGGCCGGTAACGGTGAGTGTTGACTTGCCAGGTTCGCTGCTCGGCGTTACGTCCTGTTTTGTGATGATCCCGTCCATCAAAACTTCAGAGACGCCGTTGACCACGACTGTAATCACCACACGCTGGCGCGGATCGAAAAATCCTGACGGCAACAGGCTCTGGCTGAGCATCGAGTTTTTGCCGAGCGTAAACTTCATCTGAAACCCGCTCTGCGCGCCCACGGTTGAACTAACCGACACGTCCGTCAGCGCGTCGATGACCTGTTGCGGCACGGGCGACGGGTTCACCGAGCCCATTCGCAAAGATAGGAAAAACCGCTGGTTCATAAAGTTGGACCAGTAATACCTTCCGGCAAAGTTATGCGGAGCCGGCGTCCAATCGTTTCCGTCAATTCCTGCGGGCGCATCGCGTTGTTTGCATCACAGACGCGCCAGAACTGTTCCGGATCGCCGAGATAACGCGCGGTGATGTTGTCCAATCGTTCTCCCTCAGTGACGGTGTGCAACTGAAGCAACTGGAATCGCTCCGCAGAAGGAAGAAAGCGCCGGCGCAGATAAACCACTGTCTTGCCGCCAGGCAGGACCAACTCCGCCATCTCGACTCCGTAGTAGCGACTGGTGATCGGATGTGGATTTGGTTTCGTCGAGTTGGCGGCGATCAACGCCTGTAAAGCGTCACTCATGGAATACCTCCAATTCCAAGTGCTCCGAATGTGCCGGCGGCGCTCAGCGCGGCCATGCGTTCCTTCTGCTGTTGATAGGCGAGGAACAAGCTGCCGCCTTTGGTTGAGAAGCCGAGGTCGTCATAACTCAACGCGCGCATTCCCAAACTCACCTTCGCGCGAATCGGATTTAACTTCGTGTCGAAAGCTTCTTCGGTCACGCTGAATTCAGTCAGACGCACCGGCAGGATTCGTTTCGAACTCCACACAAACAACGTCAACGGGGCTTCCATCGGCATGATCTCCAACGTGCCGGTTTGCGAGAGGGCGAAGTTCATTTGGGCTTCAGTGCTGCGCGGATAGACAATCCCTTCGAGCACGGAGATCTGCGGGTGAATGCCGTAGTCGATGACAGTGCGGTTGTTGTCTGTCTTCGCGGTTTCGAGTTGATCGGTGGCGTCGATCTCAGCGTCAACTTTAAACGTTTCGACCGGTGGTCCTTTGAGACGCAACGCTTCCGAGCGGTCACTGCCTTCGCTTACGGCCTGTACCTGAAGGGTGCGCGTGATCGTGTCGGGGTTGTATTGCAGCACGATGATGCGCTGCACCTGCGCGGTGGTCGGGTCGAGCAGGACGATGCCGCCTTTGAGCACGTATGGTGAATTTGGAAAGCCACTCATCACTGTTTATCCGTTAGCTAGTCAAAAGCGCCGGCCAGTCCGGCTATGCCGATTGCTGCACCGAGACCTGCACCCACAAGCAAGCCGGGCGCAAAAATTCCGCCGATACCGAGTCCAACTCCAACGCCGAGTACCGCCAGCCACGGCAGACGGCTCCGCCCGGATCCTGGCTGGCGCGTGTTTGCCTGCTCCGTAGACGCAACTTGAACTGACGATGCTTCCATCACGAACAACGCGTATGAGTCGGCATAGACCAACACGTTGGGAACATTGCCGGGAAGTCCTTGTGAGGCCTCGTAGTAAACCTCTGCTCCGCTTGGCTGAATCGCCGGGTCGCCGTTGCACCCGATGTGAGCGAACTCATGGATGATCGTTTTGACAACGTAGTCTCCGCCCTCGGCTATTCGTCCCTCGCAGAGTATGACGGTTGCGGAAGCTTCATTGTTGGCGCAGGACGTCGAAGTGGCATGGGTCCTCGGGCCACACTCAGGCGATGGCGGCATCGGCGATCGCCCCAGACCCGGATTGGTTCGTGGTGTGCTGCGGCAGAAGATCCTGATTCCCGAATTTAGACCACTTGCCATTCGGCCCAACTGGGCCCGTATGGACGCCACCGCCGCCTGGCTCTCCGGACGACTAACGTCGACGTGAAAGTGTTTAGCCAACAGCGGTGCAGCGCTCTGAAGATTCGCCGGGCTGAGCAATTCGATTGCGTGAGCAACCTTCGCCGCGGCGTCGGTACGCGCGGCGATTAATGGCTGTGGGTCCGGACAACCGTCGTATGGACCAGGCCCGGCATTCTCCGCGGCGGGTGCCGCGGTTGTTGGCGCAGCGGTTGGACCGGGACTGGTGGCTTGACGCATTACGCTCTGAGCACCGCCTTGCTGTTGAATCGTGTGCGTCAACTCGTGTGCAATCAACCGGCGGCCGCCAGCGCTTTCTGTATCAAACTTACCGGCGCCGAAGTAAATGTCTGGTCCGACCGTAAACGCATCGGCCTCCAGCGACAACGCAGACCGAGCTGCCGGCGCATCAGTGTGTATCCGTACATCGTCAAAGCTGCGCCCGAAGCCGGTTTCAAAAAACTCACGCGCCGGCAACGGCAAAGGCATTCCTCCGCCGGCCGGTATGACACCAGCTCCTGCAAAACTATTCGCACTGCGGTGCACTGTGGCTCGAGGCGCCACCTCGTCGATTGAAGGCGTGGTCCAACCTTGCGAAAGTCTGTCCGCCACGTGGTCAGCTTCACGCTCCGCGGGCGACTCTGGCGAGGAAACAGCAAAACCCATATTTGCATGGTCCGATAATTTCGGTTGCGGCGTCGCCACGCCTTCAGCGCACTCCCGTTGCCAAAGATCGAGCGGCGCCCTGGGCAACACCGCCAGCACGACTTCCCGCGGCGTTCGCGTCATCGCACACGCTACCCGCCGTTCAATTGCCACCTGCTCGGCCATCGGGATCATCGATGGGTTCGATTGCAGCTCGGTCGACATTGCAGACAATCCTCGAAGCAGGCCGTCAACAACTCGGGCCAATCCGACATTCACATCTGCTCTTCCACTCGACGTCAGTCCCCAGTTCTCTCGTCGCGCAAGGCCGGATTCAGTCTGGTGTTCCAACTCCCACAAGTAGGCATAGATCTCCTGAACGCCCTGCCCACGCGCGAGCACCTCGGAACGCGGTCGCGTTTGATGCTCTTGAACATGGACCAACTCGTGACGAAACGTGCTGTAGAGGTTGGAGACACTCGAGAAAGCGACGGGTCCCAGTTTGACGGTAATGTGAGTTGGATCGTCGGCGTTGGTTTGGGAGCCCTGGGCACCAACCGCAGTGTCGTAGCTGACCGAGTCCACTCTCGTCCAATCGATTCCTAACGAGGATTGTCCCCTGGCCCATGCTACGAGGGCATCGATTGCTGCCTGGCGCTGGACGGCAGTGGCGCTCGGTTGGCATGCTGGCTGAAGACGCGCAATCAGATCCGCCGGTAAATCGCGAACGGAGCGCTCGCCGGCAAATGCGCCTGCCAAAGCGGCGATGCCCAATCCGATTCCGACGGCGCCGGCAACCGATCCCACGACAATTCCGGCGACTTCGCCCGGGGTAAGCTGAGCATGCAATGTTGCTGTGGGTGATTGCCTGACAGGAACAAACTCGCCACTCAGGATCTTGCTTGCCGCATCGTCGGCTTCGACTTCGGCGGCATCGGAAGGCTCACTGATCGTCTTCGTTTGACGGCTATTCGTTCCGGCTCCCGCCTGTTGCACGACGTGTGTCAACTCATGGGCCAGCAGCCGGCTGCCTCGCGCGGTCGCCGGTGCATACTGACCTGCGCCAAACACCACGTCGCGCCCAACCGTGTAAGCAAGTGCATTTACGGCTTGAGCTGATTGGGCTGCCAGCGTATCGGTGTGTACACGGACGTTGCTGAAATCGTGCCCGAAGCGTGGTTCCATCCAGGTACGTGTGGCGGCATCGAGCGGCTGCCCTGCTGATCCCAGCACGTCACTGACTATCGAAGGAATGCCGTTAGCTGTGGTGTTGTTAACGGCCACCCGCTGCAGCTTCCTTCCGTCGTCACGACATTTGTCACATTCGCCGCCGCCATCGTAGCTTCCGCACGCGCACTTCCGTTGCAGGCGAAACGTATTCGCCGGCGGCGATTGCGGCACCGGAGCCTGAACTGTCTGTACTGGCGCAGCGTGTTCACTCATCGCGGGTTAGTCGATCACTTTGTAATCCTTGAGTTCCAGCACCCACGTATCGCCACCGGTTGCTGATCCTTGCATCGCTTGCTTGCCGGGAGGCTGGGCCTTCGGAAAACCAGGTACACGCCGGACAGTCGCGTTCACCGTGACTTGCTTCCCGACCGTTTCTTCGTCCCATTCGTCAAGTCCACGAATGAGAATCGCATCCTGAGGCAACACGAGCAGAGGTCCGGCTTTCGCATTCTCCGCCGTGCCGCTGAGGCTTACTTCCTGGTCCAACGATTTGCTCCAATCAATTTGTTGAGAACTCATAATCAATCCTTCATCTAACGCCGATTGCGACACAAAATACCTGTCGATCAAAATCGAAGAGCGGCTTCGAATATGATTGCAGGTTGCTTTCATAGGCTTCCATTCGCTCGCCACCAAACTTGCAATCCGGATCTCCACTCAACGGCCAATCACAGTGGTTTGCATGCCACCAGTTTCCTGTCTTCTCGTCGTAAAGTCCGTAATCGAAGTTGATCGGATCGTAAGTTGGTGTGGACGGACGCGGTTCATCCTGGTGCTCACTCAAGTCCACTTTTCCTGTAGCCGGGTCGGGCTTGTACTTCTTGCCACCGGACCAGAATCGTTTCGAGAAAATTATCGCCTTCCTGTCTGGTCTTTCCGCTTCGAGGATATCGTTCATCTTCCTGGCTGCTTCCCACACCTGGGCGAAAGTGTCGTAACAGTTCGTTAGATCCGGGTTGCCCAGGTCTTCCATCGTCAACGCGCTGATGCCGACGCACCCACGGCCCAACGTGCGCTTCTCATCATCAGTCATCGTGTGGCCGTGCTCTTTTTCCCAACGTTCGATGTACTCGTTGATGTCGTGTTTAGTTCGCTCCTGTTTGCCACGGGGATGTAGCGACTTGAACTCGGGCATCAGGGCGTATAGAGCGTCAAGCTGTTCTCCGTCGAACTTGTCGTATAACTTGTCGTAAGTGACGTAATCCGCAATCGTTCTTCGGTCTTTCGGCGACGCGTCAGTGAGGATTTTCAGGATCGCGTCTTCGTCGTCGTCTCCCACGACTCCCGTAAGCATCTCCTCCACGAGCAACTTACGAATATCCACGTCCTTGTCTGTGTACATCCCTTTGCGGACAACGTCGCGGGCCTTGTTGTCGCTGATGCGATCCCGTTTGATGTGCTTCTCTTTTTTCAGGAACTCCAGGTACTCGTTGAGGTCAGTCTCGGAAAAGTGCTCGTCATCGAACGCGCCCGCCAACCCGGCGATGAGTAATCCACCTATACCGGCCGCAGCGCCGATTCCCAATCCGAGTCCGACACTTTCTTCCGTGCTTAATTTCTGCATCGTCGCACTGGGAGACTGGTTGACTGTTACGGTCTCATTCCTCAGAACACCGCCGGCAACAGCATCGGCTTCGCGTTCAGACGCGTCGGCGGGGTTGCTCATCGCTTTAGCAGTTTCACCACTCGCTCCTTCCTGCTGGAGCACGTGCGAGAGTTCGTGCGCGATGAGAGCGTTGCCTCGTTCCGTCGAGGGCTGATACTGGCCCGGAGCAAACACGACGTCCTCGCCCACCGTGTATGCGTGCGCATTCACCGCGCCGGCTGACTCCGCGGCGCGCGCATCGGTGTGCACACGAACTCCGCTGAAATCGTGTCCAAAGCGCGGCTCCATGAACGCTCGTGTGGACTCGTTGAGTGGCTCGCCCGTCGAGTTCAAGACGTCGTGAACGACCGGCGGAATCGCGCTGTCCCATTCGCCCTTTCCGGAATTCATTGCTTTGCGTTGCAACGCATGATTCTTTTTCTGGCACTCGGAACACTCACCACCACCAACAGCCTGGTTGCCGCACGCACACTTGCGCTGCAAAACGGGACGAGCGACCGGCGTCACCGCGCGTTTTCGATCAGGTTTGCTAATGGAACGTTTGCTCATAAGTTCAACTAATCAATCAAACTGCCAATCCCATAGCCAATCAATGCGCCACCCGCGGCGCCGAGGAGCCCGAGCGCAATCCCTCCGCCAATGCCGCCGGCGGCAGCGCCACCGATGGCTCCGGCCAGTGCCCCGGCCGCACCCAAAGTAACGGCCAGCCCGATGGCAGCATTGCCAAAGAGTGGTCCACGATGTCCGTCGCGAACCTGCCACGTGCAACTGCTGAGTTGGTTGATCGCCGTCACAAAGGGCATGTAATCGCGTTCAGTAACAATCTCGCCTCTGCCCATGATGTCTGCTGATTCTTCACGGTTTGTGCCGTAGCAATTATCGTCGTTCGTATTGCAGTGAACGTGCTCGAGGCCCAACATGTGCCCGGCTTCATGGGTGGCAGGGGCGTGGTCGGCCCTGAGGTCCGATCCCGGTCGGTCCACATCCGAGCGATAAAGCTGACGCATGTCACTCCGGGTATCGGACGGTTTGACATAATCCACATTCACCGTATGGTGCGGGCTTGAATTCACCGGCTCGATCTGCAGGATTGCCGCGGCACTCTGGCAGGGCTCGGAGCCGCAGGCCTGTCCGTGCCCGAGCAAAAAGCGAAAACTCCATCGATCGCTTACGATGCGCATAAACGCGCCGGTCCAACGGCTTTGTTCCGCGGGTGTCCAGCGTGACGGTGTCTGCGAATCCTGGAAGTTGAACTTGATGCGAACGGTTAAGATTAGCCGGCAAGGCTCAGTTGCCGACCCGCGCTGAGGATTCATTGCCGTGCGCCGATCCAGCTCTGCATCGAAGTTGCCAAATCCGTTGATTCGTATGTTCGTGGCTATCGATCTGTTCGGGACACTTGGCGTTGGCTGCGTAGCGGGTTGCGTCGCAGGCGAAGTTGTTGGCGACGTAGCAGCGCCGCTCGCTGCCTGCCGCTGTAAACTGAGGCCTTGCGACAAGGGGGGACTGTCAACATTCGCGCCCTCGACGATGGCACCGGAGAGTTGATCGGCTTCAACTTCCGCAGCGCTGTTTGGCTCGCCCATGCGCAATAGCTGCCCCGATGATGAGGCGGGCTGCTGCATGACATGCGTCAGCTCGTGGGCCATCAACCGTTGTCCCGAGCTTGTTTCCGGTGCGTACTGGCCCGCGCCAAATACCATGTCACGCCCAACGGTGTACGCCAGTGCATCCACCGCCTGCGCAGACTCGGCGGCTCTTGAATCGGTATGTACTCGAACGTTACTGAAGTCGCGGCCAAAACGCGGTTCCATCCGCTCGCGCGTTCCGGCATCGAGTGGCTGGCCGGATGAATTCAACACGTCGTTGACGATCGAAGGGATTGCGAGAGGGCCGCTGCGCGTAGTCGCGCTGCGTTGCAGCGTTCCTGCTTTGTTTCGACACTTGTCGCATTCCCCAGTCCCGTAATTTCCACACGCACACTTACGCTGGAGCCACTTGCCATTCATCACGCATGGCTGCGCTGCTGTCCGCGTTCCAATTTGTGTTCCGTGCTGATTCATCATTAGCTACTCATGCGGCTGCTCGCTGGCGGTAGCGCATATCGAGCATGTCGATTCGCTTGCTCGATGGCAGTCCGCCGAAAACTTCATTCAACAATGCGTACATGCCGGGATCGTTGGTGCGTAACCATTCCGGGTTGTAGCTCGAGGCGTAACGTTCCTGATAAGGCCGCGAGAAGAAAGCCGCTGCGCACTGTGCCCAGTATTCGTGAACGTTCGAACTCGTGTAATTAGTGGGCTCGAGCCATGGACCACCCGCCGCGGTCCGCTCATTGAAGAGCGTTTGGACTCTGTTTCGCTGTTCTGTCGTCAAAGCAAAGAGTTCAATCGTGTGAGTCCCCTCATGACTCGCTGTAAAATCTCTTGCATATCCGGACGTGTTGGATTCATCGATCAGATTTCCGAGCAGCGCTCCACCAGCAGCACCAACAGCGGCGCCAAGCACACCTCCTAAGATTCCACCCAGAACTCCTTGTCCACTGCTGCTTCCAATGTGCTCGCCGAGTGCCGCACCGCCCGCGCCGAGTCCGAGTCCACCAACAATCCCCAATCCGATCGCGCCCCCGTGACCATGCCGCGTGCCCGAGAGGTTTTCCTCGCCCACGGAATAGCGAATCGCCGATCCAACACGCCGCCCTCCTGAACCTCTGACGTCATCCCAAAGGCGACCATCGGGAGTACGTTGGCCTCGGAGATTCGCAAACTCCGCCAGGTCTACAATCTGCTGGTCATAGGGAATAATGTGCAGCTCGATGCGAGTGATGCCGGAACTCTGCAAGACTCCGAGATTCGTGGGCGACAGACTTCTGTAAATTTCGTCGAGACGCTCGCGCGCCTGTGCGGCCACGCCGGTAGCCCCATGGTCCACCACAACCAACGAAATGCCGAAGGCTTCGGGAGTGCTCGTTTGCGCCGGTCGCTCTACCGGCTGCCGCTGGACGACTGGGGCAATGCCGGCCGATGGAGTGACATTGAATCCCGACTCAACGTGATGTGAAACCTCGTCTGCTTCAACTTCGCCGGAGCTATCGGGTCGTCCGATTTGCAGTGAAGACGCGATACCGCCAGGTCTTAAGAGTTTGAGATGTCGTGTTCCAACTTCCTCGTCGCCCACAGAAGACTGTTGGATCGAGTGTGTGAGTTCGTGGCTGAGGAGCTGCCGGCCCGCGGTGCTTTCGGGCGCGTACTGGCCGTGTTCGAAGACGAGATGACTGCCTACCGTATAAGCCAGCGCATCCACTGCGCGTGCGGAAGTAGCCGCACGCTCATCCGTGTGTACGCGGACGTGACTGAAGTCGTAGCCGAAACGCGGTTCCATGAATGCCCGCGTCGTTGCATTGAGTGGCTCGCCCGGAGACTGCAATACGTCGTCGACGATCGGCGGGACTGGACCAGCCTCGAGCGAACGGTGTGTAGAGGCAGTCTTTCGTTGCAGCATACCGGTGACGAACGGGAAACTCGTCCGCTGTTGCTGCATCGTTCGTGTCCCGCCGTACATCATTTTACGAGCCCCTCATGCACTGATTGCGCGATCTGCGTTCCCATCTGACGCGGACTCGCTTCGGTTGCGAGCTGCATGTCGCCGCCGGGTGCGTGCGGCATCGCGCAGCCGGAGATCAAACCCGGTCCAATCCCGTTTGATAGCAACAGCCGCGTCAACTCCTGCTGGACTGCCAACTGGACCACTGGTCCCTGAGCGGACGAGAGCGGCAATCCTTCGAGCACCAGCCGTTCGATGTGCAGGTTGATCTTCATGCCGTCGCCACTCTCTCTTCCTGCCAACTGAAATCATCGCTATTGAACGGGCGCTTCAGTTTCAAAAACTCGTTGCGCGCGGCTTGCAGCACGAGCGACATCGTCACGGGCGATCCGTTTTGCGCTGCGAGAAAGGCGGCGTTAATCGCGACGTTGTTTATGCTGCCGCCGTTCAGGTTGAGATTGGCGAGACGCGCGTAGTCGAGCCCGATCGTGTGTGTTTGCGGCGGAAAGATTCGCTGCCAGATCGCTTTGCGTTCTGCGTGACCGTGCGGCGCAAACTCCACGATGAAGCGGATGCGGCGCATGAAAGCCTGGTCCAAAGCGCTCTTCATGTTAGTCGCGAGAATCGCCAGGCCGCGATACGACTCGATGCGTTGCAGCAGGTAGTTGATCTCGATGTTGGCGTAACGATCGTGACTGTCTTTGACTTCACTTCGCTTGCCAAACAACGCATCGGCTTCGTCGAAAAAGAGAATTGCGCCGCCGTCTTCGGCCGCGTCGAAAAGCCGCCGCAGGTTCTTTTCCGTCTCGCCAATGTACTTGCTGACGACGGCTGAGAGATCGATGCGAAAGAGATTCAGCCGCAGATCGTTGGCGATCACCTCGGCCGCCATCGTCTTGCCTGTTCCACTCTCGCCCGCGAAAAGCGCGTTGATACTCAAACCGCGGGTTCGTTTTGCTGCGAATCCCCAATCCTCGTACACCGTGTGACGGTGACCGACCTGACCTGCAATCTGTCGTAACAAACTCAGTTCGGCTTCTGGAAGAACGATGTCGTCCCAGGTCGCTTTGGGTTTGATGTTCTGGGCCAGCACGTCCAGCCGCGGGCGCGTCATAGCGAGACACGCATCCCAAACACGCTCGGCGTTCAGAGGACTTCCGTCGGAACAGCCCTCGACGATCTCGTGAATACTCGAGATGTTCAGATCAAACTGGCTCGTGAGTTTCATCGGCGCATCGCCTGCGTCCTGGCCCAACACCTCTCTCCA
>DASSEB010000506.1:0-3113 GCA_035696765.1 Pyrinomonadaceae bacterium
TCCGCAAGCATGGGAATCAGATTGCGGAACATATGAGAAGACGACGGAAAGCCGTGCAAGAGCAGAACGGTGGGAGCATCCCGGGGACCGGCTTCGCGATAGAAGATTTCCAGCCCCTCCACGTTAAGCGTGCGATAGAAAACGGTCGGCGTAATCGTGTTCGACATCTAAACTCTCCTTCGGCGCGTGAATTGCACCTTCGTGGGCGTTAGGCAATCCCCGAGTCCTCGCGGATGAACGCGGATGATCGTCTTTCCCTTGATCCGCTCGGTCGGGTTGAAGGCGGCGACGGCGTCATCGAGGGTCGCGACGTTGCCGATGTTCGTCCGCACTCGTCCGTCACGTGCCCGCCGGACAATCTCACTCAGTTGGGCGCGATCGGGTACGACGACGAAGTCAACCGTCAGGCCGTCAGCGGGCCGCGCCTCGGTCGGGCCGGTGATGGTCACCAGCGTTCCTCCGGCGCGAATCACGCCCGCAGACCGCTTCGCGATGTCGCCGCCGAGGACATCGAAAACCAGATCGACTCCGCCGACATCTTCTAGGGCGTCGTTATCGAGGTCGACGAACTCCTGCGCGCCGAAGTCGAGAGCCGTCTGACGGCCGGCAGCGCGCCCGGTGCCGATGACGTACGCGCCGGCCTCACGTGCGAGCTGGGTTGCCATCGAACCGACTACGCCGGCCGCACCGTGCACGAGGACGCTCTGCCCCGCCTGAAGGCGGCCGTGCTCGAACAGCCCCTGCCACGCGGTCAGGCCCGGCATCGCGAGGGCCGCGCCCTCCGTAAAGTCAACGTCGCCCGGCAGCGGCGCGAGGTTGCGTGCCTCAACGGCTACATACTCCGCCAGCGTGCCGTCGCGAGTCCAGTCCGTGAGGCCGAACACCCGCTGTCCCACCGACAGCCCCGTCGTTCCATAGCTGAGGGCGGTGACCACTCCGGCCAGCTCGTGGCCGGGGATCGACGGCGTCCGGTCACGGCCGAGGCGATCGATCCAGGTCGAGGGCCACGACAGCTCATCCCCGGTGAATCCCGACGCATGAACCTGAACAACGACATCGCCGTAGTTCGCGCCCGAGAGGCTGGCGAGCGACGCCCCCTGCGGCTCGGGCCGCTCCACCAGCTTCATCCCGGCCGTTCCCGCAGCCTGGTCCGTCACCACAATCGCCTTCATCGGTCACCTCCCTGTGTCGAGTTCTTGCCTGTAAGGTAGCCGCTCCATCCGAGCCGTGAGCTTGCCCTCGCCGTCGACCGTCATCAGCCTGATATGGTCGGGGCCGAATGTTTCAGGCCAGTAACCACTAGGAGTTTTTTCGTTCCTTCTGGTTACTAATCCCGACTAATTACGTTATAAGTATTTGATCCGGTATTTTCTGGAGAGCGCATCGTTTTGCTCTTGTGATGGTTCTCCACGTGTGAATAGGCCCGCCAATTCGACAAAGTAATTATCAAACTGACCCGGCAATATCGTATCTAAAAGCCGGCTCGGCTTATTTCCAACGTTCGTGAATCCATGAGGAATTCCCCTTGGCAATAATGCCATCACCCCTGGAACCGCTTTCATCTTTTGGTCTCCAAGCGTGACCTCAATTTCCCCTTCCAACAGGTAAACAAGTTCATCCTCACGTTCGTGAACATGAAGAGCGACACCTTTTCCCGGCGGCGTAACAAACTCCATAACAGAAAAGACTCCGTTCGTGTCCTTGCTCTTCACTTTGTGAGAAATTGGACTGCCTGCGATGTTTAGTTTTTCACCTCCACCCGGCGGGACCAAAATTGGTTGCTGCATCGTCTTCTGTTGCGTTTTATCAACCGTGAGCGTTTCCATACAGGTAATTTCCTTTCGATTGTTGGTTGTTGAACTTTTTAGTTGTTTGATCGCAGCATGAGTGCTGACAACCCTAAAAAATCGAACGCTTCAGAACGCGCGTTGCAAAGTATCTTAAGTTGTATTTTTGCTTTGCTCAGTTTTTCGCCCAAGAGCGCGCATTCAGCGTCTGGTTTGCGATAAATAATCGCAGCCTAAGAATGCAACGAAGCAATGAAGCGGCGATCCAAAGCGACTACCAGACTACAATCGATTCTCGACCCCACACTGGAAAAACCGCTCTTACATCTGCACGCGGCGATCGATGTCGATTCGTTTTGGAAAGCCGTTCAAGATGTAATCGAAGCGGCGCTTCCCAACTGTTTCATCGGCCTCACCTTGCAACACAGTCCTATTCTGCCGCGAATCGCCAAATCGACGCAGAAACTTCCAGGTAGCTTCTTCCCGATCACGCCGATCAAGAAATATTTCAGCGCTCATCCGCACCGGAACGTTCTAGTCATTAACGATTTTTTTTCAGACGAGCGCCATTTTAGGAGGTCTTCGTTTTATCGGGACTGTATCGTGCCAATAAACGGCCGATGCGCCATTGGCTTATTCTTCTGGGAAAGCAGGCGCCTCCTCGCCGCAATCATTGTCGTGCGCAGCGAGCAGCAGGGCGAGCTGTCACCGGGCGAAATGAGAGTGATTCGCTATCTCCACGCTCAATTTCAAACGGCACTTCGCCGGCTGCATTCGCGCTCGCGCGAACGGGCTGTACGAGTAGCCCTTGAACAATTCATGCGCCGAGTCCCATTACCAACAGTTCTGTTGCGATGGAATTTGAGGCTGGCCTATCGAAATCAAGCCGCAGCCGAGTCTTGTGCTGTGTGGCAACGGGGGCCGTCGGAAGCGCGCTTTATCAAATTGAAAGCTCCACTTCCTCCTGAGGTTCTCAATCAATGTCGCGTTCTCAAAAAGCGATGGGAACACCTGACTCCTCTTGGTCTCGCGCCAGCCAATTTTTGGGACGAGACAGTTCGGCATCCGACGCGACGTGATCTTCGCGCGACGATCAGTTTGAAACAGATTGGTTCGGCCGCCTTCGCGCGACCGCATTTTCTCGTCGAGTTCGAGAGTTTTCAGGCGAGGGCAGCGACAGGATATCAAATCAGCAGCGCTTCGTTGTCGCATCTGGTCCGCCTGACGAGTCGAGAACAGAATTTGGCGCGTTTGGTATGCGACGGGCGCAGTAATCAGGAGATTGCCGATGAAGCTGGTTTGAGTCTTGCAACGGTGAAAAGACAT
>DASSEB010000507.1:0-16997 GCA_035696765.1 Pyrinomonadaceae bacterium
ATGATCTCAAGAAATGCGCTGATTTGGTTGTCCCGCCAGGAGGGGTTAAAGGATTTCGCCGCACGCTTCCGATACTTCAAAAAAATCACCACTCGCTTCGTCGCAGGCGACACGATCGATGAAACGATTCCCATAATTCGGCAGCTTAATGCAGAAAATTGTACGGCGTCGTTCGATCATCTGAACGAGTCGGTCGGAAGCGCTGGGGAGGCCGAGAACGAAGTAGCGGAGTATCAAAACATACTCGCGAAGATCGACGAGACAAAGATCCGCTCGAACGTCTCGATCAAGCTCACGCAGTTTGGGCTCGGACTCGATCCTGAGTTGGCTTACAGAAATGCGCGACGAGTTGTTGAGGAGGCGCATCGCCGCGGCAACTTTGTCAGAGTCGATATGGAAGACTCGCGCGTTACCCAGTCGACGATCGATATCTTCAAGCGCTTGCGAGACGAGTTTGATTTGAACACGGTAGGCATCGTGTTGCAGTCGTACCTGTATCGCACGTTCGCGGATGCGCAGGAGTTGATCAAGATTCCCGCGCGTATTCGTATCTGCAAAGGCGCGTACCTCGAGCCCCCGGAAGTGGCTTTTCCGGACAAGAAAGACGTCGACGCAAATTACATTAAGGTGATGCAGCTTTTGTTATCGAGTGGAACTTATCACGGGATTGCGACGCACGATCCGAAGATGATTGATGCGACGATCGACTTCGCAAAACGTGAAGGTATCGGGAAAGAGAAGTACGAGTTTCAAATGCTGTACGGCGTGCGGCGAGATTTGCAGCGACAGCTCGCGCGTGACGGGTTCAACCTGCGGATCTATGTTCCTTACGGAAAACACTGGTATCCTTACTTCATGCGCAGGCTCGCCGAGCGGCCGGCGAATGTCTGGTTCGTACTGAAGAATCTCGCGAAGGGTTGATATGAGTGAGTGGTTCTGGGTTTTGTGGAGCATCCTGGGGGCGATACTGATTGTCGCCGAGATCTTTACGACCGGCTTCGTGCTGCTGTGGTTTGGTATCGGCGCGCTCGCGGCGGCGTTCGCCGGATTCATCGGCATCGATAGTCTTGTCATTCAGTTCATGATCTTCGCGGTTGTTTCGATTGCACTGACAGCCGCGTCGCGCACGATCTTCATCAACTACTTTTCACGGGAGAAAACTGGAGAGTCGTTGCGCAGCGGCGTCGATGCTTTGCCGGGGAAAATCGGTACGGTTGTTTCTTCAAGCAAGGGAGCGCTTCACGAAGGCGCTGTGAAAGTGTTTGGCTCGACCTGGACCGCGTATCCCGCTCCTGGCGAACCGCCGCTCGAAGCAGGTGAACGCGTGTGTGTGGAGAGTATTGAAGGTGCTTCGATCTACGTGAAACGGATCGGAGGCGAGCCCGACTGGCGCCCTAAATCGCTGGATAAATGAACCACAGATTAAACGGATAGATCCGGATCCAAATCCGGATTTAGAATCCGCGTCATCCGTGGTTAGTGATTTGGCTCGGTGTCGGCCTCGTAGGTGTCGTCGAGCGTCTTGTCTTCTTCGAGTGGCGGCAGTTCGATCGTGATTCTATCGGTCGCTGCCGGTTCGAGGTCGTCGCCCGAAAAGCGCGCGAGCACGACGGTAATGTTATCTTCACCGCCCCGGTTGTTCGCTTCCTCGATCAGCGCATCGCAAGCTTTCGAGAGATCGCCCTTGCTGTTGAGAACGATGTGCTGAATGTCTTCCGCGCGTAATTTTCCCGACAACCCATCGCTGCAAAGCAACACGAGATCATCCTGGCGCAGACGAATCCTGCCGGTAACCGGATTGACTTCGCTCTGCGCGCCGAGCGCTTGCAGGATCACGTTCCTGAACATGTGCGTCTCGGCTTCAGACTCACTGATCTGGCCAACGTCGACGAGCTGCTGAACGAGAGATTGATCTTTCGTGGCGAGACGAATGTGGTCCTTGCGGATGACGTAACCGCGACTGTCGCCGACTTGCACAAAGTCCAGGCTTTCCCCGCGAATCGCGGCGCCGGTGAACGTTGCGCCCATGCCGGCGCAGCGTGAGTCTTCCTGGCTCTTGAGGTGAATGGCGTTGTTGGCGTAGTGAGTGGCGTTCTTCAAACACTCAACCAGATCGAGTTCCGGATCGCAGACCGCGTCGCCTTCGCCGATCAACATCTTCCTGACCGAATCGACAGCCATGCGGCTGGCGACGTCCCCCGCCAGGGCTCCTCCCATGCCGTCCGACACGACGAGGACGAGTCCTTTGTCGCCCAAATTCAAGCGCGTCAGGTTTTCGGGTGCCGTCGCGCCGTCGGCGCCTGTCCACGTTTGTGAAGTTGACAGATCGAGTACGAGAAAGTTGTCTTCATTGCCACGCCGCACTCTGCCGACGTCTGATTTGGCGTATAACTCTACGATCATAAATGGAGAGCTTATTAGGAAGTCTGGCTGAGAACCGGGAGATTGTAACCCTTCTGTAGTTTAGCTGTCACTTATCTTATTAGGCCTGTAAATCCGGTTCAAATCTTGTCTAATGCTTGATCCAAATCGGCGATGATGTCGTCAGTATCCTCGATCCCGACGGAAATACGAACCAGTCCGTCAGTAATTCCGAGACGCTCGCGCTTGGCTTCGTCAACCGAGGCGTGAGTCATCGTTGCCGGGTGCGAAATCAACGTTTCGACACCGCCCAAACTCTCCGCCAGAGTGCAGAGCTTAACAGAGTCGAGCACAGTCCGCGCTGCCGCCAGCGAGCCCACGTCAAAGGCCACCATGCCGCCGAAACCGTGTTGCTGGCGTCTGGCCAACGCGTGCTGCGGATGCGAAACCGAGCCCGGATAATAAACCTTCCGCACTTTCGGATGCTCTTCGAGAAACGCAGCGACCGCGCGCCCGGTTTTGTCGTGCTGCTCCATCCGGAGCGCGAGGGTTTTCGTACCGCGCAACACCAGCCAGGAGTCGAACGGCGAAAGGATCGCGCCTACACTGTTCTGCACAAAACCGATCCAGTTCGCGTCTTCTTCGTCATTCAAGACAACCACACCGCCGATGCCATCCGAGTGACCGTTGAGATACTTCGTCGTCGAGTGCACCACGATATCGACACCGAACTCCAGCGGACGTTGCAGGTATGGCGACATGAACGTGTTGTCGCAAACGACACGTGCTCCGGCCCGATGCGCGATCTCGCTGACCTCTTTCAGATCCGTAACGATCATCACGGGATTGGTCGGCGTTTCGAGAAACACCATTTTTGTGTTTGGTTTGATCGCGGCTTCGACATTCAGCGGATCGGACGAGTCGACATAATCAAACTCAATATTGTAGTTGGCGAGTATGCGATTGAAGAGACGCGCGGTGCCGCCGTAAGTGTTGTCAGAAACGACGACGTGCTCTCCTGCTTTGACGAGACGCAGGGTCGCATCGATCGCGGCCATGCCGGAGGCGAAAGCGAAACCGAAGCGGCCGCCTTCGAGTGCGGCCACGTTACGCTCCAGCGCGAAGCGCGTCGGATTCTGAGTCCGCGCGTATTCGTAGCCTTTGTTTTTCCCGAGCCCGTCTTGCGCGTACGTCGATGTTTGGTAGATTGGAACGGTTACAGAGCCGGTGCTCTCGTCGGGTTCTGATCCGGTATGAATAGCTGTTGTTGCAAATCCCATATTGTTACTCATCAAAAATTCCCTGGCTGCGATAGCGCTCGGCGCCGTCAGGGAAAACTGTGACTACACGTTTTCCGGGGCCGAGGCGTTCAGCAATCTTGTATGATGCCGCGGCTGCGGCGCCCGACGACCAGCCGCCCAGCAGGCCCTCGAGTTTCGCGATCTTCTTCAGTGCCGCGCAAACTTCCTCGTCCTGGACCATCATGATCTCATCGGCTAAAGAAGCGTCAAAGATCTTCGGAATAAAATCGCGCTGCCCAATGCCTTCAATCTTCTTTGGCCCAGGTGGTCCACCACCGTAAATCGATCCTTCCGGTTCCACGAGAACACAAAGCACGTTTCGATTCTGCTTTCGGACTGCCCTCGAAACGCCGCAAAACGTCCCCGAAGTTCCCGCGCCGATCACGACGGCATCGATCTCGCCGTTCATCTGCTCGATGATCTCGCGCCCGGTCGTCAGTTCATGAAAACACGGGTTCGCATTATTCTCAAATTGCTGGGGCACAAAGCTGTCCTTGATGGTGCCGGCCAGCTCATGACAGCGGTCGATCGCGCCCTGCATGCCCGCTTCGTGCGACACATACTCGATTTCGCCGCCGAGCGCTTCGATCAGCTTCATCTTTTCCTCGGCAAAGCCTCGCGGGACGCAGAGGATAACACGGTAGCCCCGCGCAACTCCCACGAGCGCGAGCCCGATTCCGGTGTTTCCCGCGGTTGGCTCGATGATAGTGGCGCCAGGTTTGAGCACGCCGCGTTCTTCGGCGTCAAGAATCATTCCGAGTGCCGCGCGATCTTTGACTGAGCCGCCCGGATTGAGCCATTCGATTTTCGCGTAAATGCCTGCGAGCGGCGGCCTGGCGAATCGGGAAAGATGAAGGAGGGGAGTTTGGCCTATGAGATCGAGAACGCTTTCTGCGATGCGGAGAGCCATCGTGCGTGATGGTAGCATATCGGACAGGCTTACAGGATTTTCAATACTGGATGAGGCTTCCTTCACGCTTAGCACGTCTCACCGCACGTCCAAAAACCCACAAAGAGAAGGGAAGCAGCACGACGAGGAACCCGAGCAGTACGATCAGCGGCTGGGTGACTT
The DNA here is from genome assembly GCA_035696765.1 of Pyrinomonadaceae bacterium. Taxonomy (GTDB): domain Bacteria; phylum Acidobacteriota; class Blastocatellia; order Pyrinomonadales; family Pyrinomonadaceae; genus PSRF01. The sequence goes on from DASSEB010000507.1 coordinate 4,735, forward strand.
CCGCAAATCCATGGCCTTCGATCAAGACTTGCCTGATGCCGTCGAGTCCGTGAGTCGTCGGAAGAATAAGCGAGATGCTGCCGAGCTTTGCGCCCGCGTATGTTCGTAGTAGCTGCGTTGGAAAAAAGACTCCGGAAAACAGCGCGGAGCCCGCGCCGATAAAAATTCCGAACGGATCGCCGCGCTTGAATACCATTGCAAAGCTCGCCGAGAGAATGCCTAAACACGAAAGCACCACCGTCGTCAGTAAAAGAAAAAGAAACGCGAGAAAGAAACTGCCGCGAAACTGAACGCCGAAGAAAACGCGACCGAAGAACAGGTACAGGAAAGAGAAGAACGTCGTTTCGAGAAAATCCCACGCTGAGCTCGCGACGATCACGGTCGGCAGGTTTATTGGCGTCAGGAGGACGCTTTCCAACGTGCCCTGCATTTGTTCCTGTCTGATCGAGTTTGCAAGGCTGGAGAAGCCGGTCATGAAGTAGTTGAGAACGGCGAGACCGGTGAGCCAGGTGGCGAGCGGATCGCGCCATTGCGAGAATTGCGGATCGGTGAAGCCGGCGAAGATCTTCGAGATGAAGAAAAGCGTCGTGACGACGGCGAGCACGGACACGATTCGCAGGAAGAACTGCATGCGGTAGCTGACGAACAGGCGAAAGTCGCGCGCTACGAAGGCGAAGATTCGACGTGGTAAGAGTCTAAGGCTGTTCATCGGTGGTCTCGTATCGCTCTAAAACATCGAGCAGCGTCGCTCGCTCTGTTTCGACGTCGATAATTCGTTCGCCCTGGTGCTGCAACTTTCGGATTGCCTCATCCAGGGAATCGTCATTGTGTTGTCGTGTCAAAGAAATCTTTTCGCCGCTCGAAACGGTTATGTGCACGAGCTCGGAACCGGACGTCAGGGCGCGAAGGTTCTTCGGCGTGTCGATAGCGCGAATGCGGCCGCGACTGATGATCGCCACACGCGCGCACAACGTTTCAACTTCGGCGAGATTGTGCGACGTGAAAAGAATCGTCACCGGCGGATCCTGCTGCGCGAGTGAGCGAATCATGTCTCGCATGCGCGCCGCGGCGAGTGGATCGAGTGAACGAGTCGGTTCGTCCAGCAAAAGCACAGGCGGGCTCGCCAACATCGCGCGCGCTACCGCGAGCCGCTGCTTGTTGCCGGTCGAGAGTTCGCCGAAACGTTTGGTGGCGAGTTCCTCCAGTTCGAGTTGAGCGAAAAGATCTCTGATTCGTTGTTTGGCAGAACGGTCCGAGAGGCCGTGAAGCCGCGCAAAGAAGAGAAGGTTCTGCTCCGAAGTTAGACGCCAGTAAAAACTTCGCTCTTCGGCAGTGGCGAGACCGATCTCGCGGCGCACCTGTTCGTCGTGATTGACGCTGTCGTGACCGCGCACGGTGACAGCGCCGGTCGTTGGCTGGACGAGCGTGGCGACGATCTTCGTCATCGTTGTCTTGCCGGCGCCATTTCGTCCAATCACGCCGAAGATCTCGCCGGTGTCAACATCAAACGAAACTTCGCGAAGCGCTTCAACAGCTTCTGTCACAGGACGGCCGAAGAAGGTGCGCAGCCGTTTGAACGGCACCGGGTAAGTCTTCGAGAGCTTTTGAATGGAGATGGCTGGGTCACTCATCGAGCTCGTTGTCTCGGATCGAGATATTCCCGGAGGCCGTCGCCGATGAAATTGAAGGCGAGGACAGTGAGCGCGATGGCGATGCCGGGGAAGATGAGCGCGTGTGGCGCGGCTTGCAGGGTTGATAGGTCGCGGGCCTCTTCGATCATCACGCCCCACGATGGCGCGGGCGGCGGCACACCCAAGCCGAGAAACGAGAGGGCCGCTTCCGAAAGCACGGCTCCGGCCATTCCCAAACTCGCCTGCACGATCAAGGGTTGAATCGCATTCGGCAGAATGTGAACGAGGAGGATGCGCGCGTCGCTCGCGCCGAGCGCGCGTGCAGCTTGAACGAAATCGTATTCGCGCACCTTCAACACCTGGCCTCGAATCAGGCGCGCGTAACCAACCCAGCCGATGATGCACAACGCGAGAATCAGTTTGTTCAAACCTGCGCCGAGAAACGCCACCATTGCAATCGCGAGCAGCAGACCGGGAAATGCGAGAAAGACGTTGAAGACGTAACCCGAAACAAAGCGATCGACCCAACCGCCGTAGTAGCCTGCGACCGCGCCGAGAATTGTTCCGATGATGGCGGAGACAGTCACGACGATGATGCCGACGCGGAGCGAGATACGCGCGCCGAAGACGACGCGTGAGAAAATATCGCGCCCGGTTGAATCAGTGCCGAACCAGTGCGCGCTCGAGGGCGCCAGGTATCGCATGGACAAGTCGGTGGCGCCGACGTCGTAATGTGCGATCCACGGCGCAAACAGTGCGACGATGACCAGTACTACAACGATTGCCAAACCAATGATTGTGAGACGATTCATCCGACTCTAATCCGCGGGTCAAGCCATCGATACACCATGTCCGTGAGCAGGTTCGCAATGATGTAAGTCATGCTGATCACGAGCACGCATCCCTGCACGACGCGATAGTCGCGCTTTCCGATCCCGTCCTCGACGAGCAGTAATCCCAATCCCGGCCAGCCGAAGATCTTCTCGGTGATGATTGCGCCCGCGAGCAAGACGCCGAGTTGTAAACCCAGAATCGTAACAACCGGAATCAGCCCGTTCTTCAGGACGTGTTTGTAAACGACTGTTCTTTCGCTCAAGCCCTTCGCGCGTGCGGTACGAACGTAGTCTTCACCCAACTCCTCGATCACGGACGAGCGCACCATGCGAGTCAGAATCGCGGACAGCGCCGCGCCCAACGTGAAAGCGGGCAGGATGATGTCGCTCCAATCGAATCGTCCTGACGGCGCAAGCCAGCCGAGTTTCACGGCGAAGACGTAAACCAGCATCGGTCCGATCACGAAACTGGGCAGACTGATCCCGAGCAGCGCCACGATTGAGGCGAAATTGTCGACAAGCGTGCCGCGATTAGTGCCGGCAATCACACCGAGTGGGATCGCGATCAGTATCGCAATAGCCATCGCGAAGATGGCGAGTTCAATCGTGGCTGGATAACGTTCAAGAATTAAACTGATAACCGGGCGATCGTTGCGGAAGGACAACCCCATGTCACCGCGAAGCAGCGAGCGCCAGTAATCGACGTAGCGATTGTCGACGCCATGCCAGACGAAATGACGTTGATCGTTGCTGTCGCGCGGAAAAGAGAAGAAGAACGGCGGGCGATCGAGCCCGTGCTTTTCGCGAAACTGTGCAAACTGTTCCGGAGTCGCTTGCTCACCAAGCACGGAGACTGCCGGATCACCAGGAACGAGTTCGATTAGTAGTGTTACAAGAGAGACGACGGTCCAAACAACCAGCAGCAGGATAAGCAGGCGTTTCAGGATGCTCACTTCGGGGGATAATAGCACGGGCCACGGATTACACGGATAAACAGGATCATTTAATCCGTATTCATCCGTGTAATCCGTGGCCCAAATAAAAAACGTAGCCCGGAGTACGGTCCGAATACTCGCACAGCCCCGACAACCGCGCGCTTACCAAACCGCACCCCGTGACTACGTATCTGGTTGCAAACTTTTAGCTGCAACCAATCTCAAATTCATTCCGGCCTTCTGCCCATGTGCAAGGCCGCTATGCCGCCCGTCAGGTTCTCGTAGCTAACCCGATCGAATCCTGCCTGCTCCATCATCCGCGAGAGTTGAGCCTGATCCGGAAACTTCTGAACCGATGCCGGTAGATAGGTATAAGCGCTTCGCGAACCACTGAGAACGCCACCCATTCGCGGCAGTACTTGCGTGAAGTACAGATTAAACAACGGTCGAAGAACCGCGTTCGCCGGTCTTGAAAACTCGAGCACCGCCACCCAGCCGCCCGGTTTCAAAACTCGCAACAGCTCCGCGAGACCACTTTCGACACTCGAGAGGTTGCGCAATCCGAAGGCGATCGTCGCCACGTCGAACGTGCCAGCTCGAAAGGGCAGGTCTAACGCGTCACCTTCGATCAAGCGAACGCGACCAGACGTCTTACCAGCCGCGATATCCAACATCGGCCGGCAGAAATCAGTCCCAACAACTCCTGCTCCAGTCATTTCAAACAACGTCAGCGATAAATCGCCAGTGCCACACGCGACATCCAACACGCGCGAATTGCTCGACGAAAGTTTCTCGCGCACTCGGGTCGCTACAATCCGGCGCCAACGTTTGTCGACGTTGCCGGAGAGCAAATGGTTCAAAAGATCATACCGCTTCGCGATGGTCGCAAACATTTCGCGAACGCGGCCCGCATGCTCTTTTGCGGCACTTCCGTTCTCAAGCACAATTAAGCCAAATCTGATGGAGGTTTGGTTGCAAGACGCTTGCAAACAATTTGTGATTACCTGGGATTGTCGTTGCCTGCTGGTTTAGTCGAAGGTTTTGGTGATGGAACGGGAGTCGCGATTTCACCGAAAACTTCAAATGGAACACGTCCTTGTAGCGCCGCTTTGAGTTGTAACGTCTCGCCGGCAACGACTGTGGCGATGCTCGCTGTTTTAAAAATTCTAGTAGCAACACGCTGAATATCTGCAGCAGTTACAGATCTCAGTAAAGCGATCTGATCCTGCGCCTCACTCAAACGATATGTGTCCATATCGAGCCACGGATCGGGAAATGACTCCGGTTTACTCAACTCCGCTGACATTTCGTTGATCACTTCTGTCTTCGCGCGCTCGAGCTCATCGGGTGTAGCGGGTGTACTCATCAAACCATCGATGACTTTCCGCGCATTCGCGAGTGTGTCCACCGCGAGTTCATTTTTCACGGCAGCGCCCATCACTAACGCTCCGGGCAATACGTAAGCATCACTTCTGACGAAGACGGGTTGTTTTGCTAACTCAGGAGTTGTTCCCTGCCATCGATGTTGCGCGACTCTCGCGAGCACTTCCGCAGCGTGAAAGTCAGGATCCGTTCGTGAAACACCGCGCGCAGCCAGACGGACTTCGACACTTGGTCCAGGCACGTTGACGATCAATGCTCGTGGATCCGGCGGAGTGGGCTGGCGAAAAGTCGTCGGCACGATCTGTTCGCTTTTGCGCCAGGGGCCGAGTAACTGCCGCAAAGTCCTCATCGCGCGCGGTTTTGTCACGCCTCCGATGATCGCGAGCGTGGCGTTATTTGAATTCAGAAAGCGATCGTGGGCCTGCATCAAGTCCGCGCGATCGACACGCGCGATGTTTTCGGGTGAACCCGCTGCCGGACGGCCGTATGGAAAGTCACCAAACAGCCGCGCTGCAATCGCCCGATCGGCAACTTCGGTCGGCGCAACGGACAAGTCGCGAAGGGTCTTGATGCGCGCCTCGCGCATTCGTGTCACGACTTCCGGAGTTAATTGTGTGGTCAGCAGGCCGTTTCGCAGTACTTCCACGATCTGATCGAATTCAGCCGCCTTGCCAACCATCGTCACGGTGGTCGAATCGTACGTCACGCTCACGTTCAGTTTTCCGCCCATTTCGTCAGTGAAGAAATCGACTGTGGCGGGATCGGGGAAAAGTAAATCGCCGAGCAATGCCATTTGCCCTGACTTACCCGCGAGGTCAAATGCGGCGCCGCTATTGATCCGTAGTTTAAGGATTACGTCGGGGCTTCCGGGTCTTAGCCAGAGCAGAAGACGCAGGCCGTTCAGTAACTGCTCGCGCTCCGGTTGCGGGGGAGTTTGGGCCTGCAGCGGGGCCGCCACGAGTAAGGCGCAGAAAACCAGAATAGCTGCTCTGCACCTTTGCGCCTTGGCGTGCAAAAGTTTTCTAGCGAAGGCGCAAAAGCGCGAAGTAGGGCGCAAAGAGTGAATCATGGTTAGTTTAACGAAACCAAAACATCTTAGATGCCGGGTGTTTGCCCGTCAACCGTTTGGCTTTTAAGTGCATCCTAAGCCCTGATTGATAAAGGGATCTGGTCGATCTGACCCGGCAAAATGCAAAAGAGTATGTACTTGCCGCCCTCGCAGGATTAATATTCACCAGCGGCGCGCAAGTTTTTCCCGTTCGGACCGTCACTTTTTCCCGGTTGTTGGTAACAATAGCAGGAGCAAGTCCTGCAGGATCGAGTGCTTGATTGCCCGAGAGAATCACAGACGAGCTTTTGCTGAAAAAGGCAGGAGAGGGTGACCAGGCAGCCTTTCTGGATTTGTACGACCGATACCGGGAACCCATTTTTCGTTTCGCTTACCGGTTACTGGGCTCGGTTGAAGTTGCTGAAGACGTGACGCACGACTGCTTTCTCAGCTTGATTCGCAAGCCTGAGAACTTTCGTGCTGAACGAGCTTCTTTGAAAACTTACTTGTACGCGGCGGCGCGGAACCTGGCCATGAAGCACTTCCGAAACCAGGGACGCGAGACCGGCCTCGATGAAGTCAGCGAGGAACCGAAGGATTCGCCGAAGCGCGGACCTTTGCGAAGATTGCTTGACGAAGAGCTGGCGATGCAGGTCAGAGATGCAGTTTTCAGTCTGCCGCCACTCCAACGTGAGGCGCTCATCCTGTTCGAATACGAAGGGCTGAGCTTGAATGAAGTCGCCCAGATTACGGGCACAGACGCGGGCGCAATAAAGGCGCGGCTTTACAGGGCGCGAGAGGGTTTAAGACGCATTCTTCAGCCCTACATGGACAGTAATCAGGAATTGAATAGTGGTCGAGAAATTGTTACTTTGAGGGAGGCCTGAGATGGGCGTTGAGCCGGAAGAGAGTTTTGTTTCCGACGATGAGCTCAAGTCGTTGCTCGAACGCTGGGTCGCGCCAGGGCCTTCGAGAGTTCTCGACAAGCGAATCGAAACCAGCTTTGCAAGAGAATTTTCCGGTGCAGATCGGCTGTCTCAGCCGGTGCTGCTCCCCCACAGGCGAGAAGAGGTAGTATCGATGAAGTTTTGTTCCGTATGTGAAGAAGAGTTTGCTGACAAGTTCAGCTTTTGTCCTGTTGACGGGACGCCACTAACGCCGGTTGCAGCCAAGGTCGAAGATCCGAGCGTGACGGTTGCTCAGGATCCAAGCCTGACCGTCAGCAGAGACAATCAGGCGCCGGCGACCGGATCTTCGGGTCACTGGGTAAAGCCGGTTGAGAACGAACCGGTTTATGCTGCTTCTTCCGGAGCTTCCTCGGCGCTGGCCTTGAGAGACGAGTATCACCTAACGTTTCTGGACGATGCCGGTCTCGTGTCTCGTCTTAGCCACCAACTCAAAGATGTCGCCCATGAATATGAACTGACGTGGCCCGAGTTCAAACGCGACCCGTTTGGCTTTACGAAGCGAGCGTTTGTCGGTTATGGGCAGAAGATGCGCGAGTTTCTGGGTAAGCCGAACGTTCTGCTCGCGATGGGTGCGGCCGTGTTGGGCATGCTTGCCCTCGTCGGCGCGGTCATGCTGATGGATCGCGCGCAAGGAACCGGATCATCGCGCGTCGGCCTGATTGTTTTTGCGATTCTCGCCGGTGGCTTGCTGGTGGCGCTGTTTTCCACCTGGCTGGGACGCGAGCGTGGTGCGGCTGTGATGGGAGCTGAGCCGTCCGACTCGCGCAGCGTAGTTTTCGCGATGGTCTCGTCGTTTGCGTTTCTGTTTGTCATTCTCGGCGTGATAATGGCTGTTGACTACAGAAACCGCCGGCACGCAGAGTTAGTAGCGCAGAATAATGAAGAGCTTCAGGTCGAGCAGATGCTCGATATCCCTGACGAGCAACCGACGCCAGATCCGGGTACCGCCGGCTTGAACAAAGGCAGCGGCGGCGGCAGCAAGCCAAAGCCTGAAAGAGCAGCGGGCGGCGGCGGTGGCGGTCGTGAAGAATCTAAGCCTGCGTCGTTTGGAAAAGTACCGCAGGCGTCTTTGGAAGTTCCGCAGGTAGTGGCGCCGGATCCGAAGCCGGTGCTCCCGAAGAACCCGGCGTTGCCGGTCGCGGCTACAGTGGTTGCCGATCCGATGCTGGTGCCACCTGATGCGCGAGTGTTGCCGTACGGTGATTACAAATCAAAGAGCACCGATCCATCATCCGGCCCCGGTAAGGGCGGTGGTATTGGAACCGGACAGGGCGGAGGTATCGGTCCGGGTGAAGGCGGCGGTCTTGGACCAGGCCGCGGCGGTAACATGGGTGGTGGAGACTTCAATGCCGGTGGCGGTGGACCGGGCGGCGGTGGCGGTGGAGACTACTCGAAGATCTTTACGGGTAAAGACGTCACGACGAAAGCACGTCTGATTTCAAAGCCTGAACCGCAGTACACGGAAGAAGCGCGAAAGAACCAGATCACGGGCACGGTAGTGCTGAAAGTGGTGTTCGCATCATCTGGTCAGGTGCAGAACATCAGGACTGTTTCGGGGCTTCCGTACGGATTGACGGAAAGAGCGATTGCTGCGGCGCGTCAGATCAAGTTTGTGCCGGCCACGAAAGATGGGCACCAGGTCTCGATGTGGATGCAGCTTGAATACAACTTCAACCTTTATTAACCACAGATTACACGGATGAAAATAGGGCGCTGAGAGACTCTCAGCGCCCTATCTATTTTTTAGCTGTGTAATCCGTGGTTAATTATACTTTTCAGCGAACCGCTTGATGCGTCGAATTCCTTCCTGAATCTGCTCCATCGACGTCGCGTAAGAAATTCTCACAAATCCTTCCGCACCGAAGCCTGCGCCGTCAGTTACGACAACGTGTTCCTCTTCGAGCAACCGCTGCGCAAAGTCTGCTGACGTCTTCAAATCCTTTTTCAAACACCCGCGCACGTCGGGAAACGCATAGAACGCGCCCTCGGGCTCGCTGCACTTGATCCCGGGAATGTCTCTCAGCGCGTTCAGCAACCACTCGCGCCGCCGGGTGTATTCACCCAACATCCTCGCGACAGACTCCTGCGGCCCATTCAGCGCCTCGACCGCCGCCCACTGCGCGATCGAATTCGCGTTCGATGTCGAGTGCCCCTGGACTTTGCACATCGCCTTAGTCCACTCGGCCGGCGCGAGCGAGTATCCCATTCGCCATCCCGTCATCGCGTAGGTCTTCGAAAACGATCCTGCGATGCACAGGTACGCTCGGTGTTCCGACGGCAAACTCGCCGCACTGAATACCTCGCCCGGAGGATAAACAAAACGCAAATAGCATTCGTCAGAGACGACGTAAATGCCGCGCTCGGAGGTTAATTCCATGATGCGGCGAAACTCGTGCGGCGGCAGCACGCGACCGGACGGATTTGAAGGCGAGTTCAGAATGAGCAGTTTGGTTCGTGGTGTTATCGCGCGCTCCACCTGGTCGACCGTCAGCACAAAATCGGTCTCTTCAGTTTCGATGAAGACGGGTGTGCCGCCCGCGAAGACGACGATCTCAGGAAACGTCACCCAATACGGCTTCGGAATCAGTGCTTCGTCGCCCGGATTCAGTAGCGTGACTACTGCATTGAAAACTGCTTGCTTGCCGCCGGCAGTCACCATCACTTCGCCTCGCTGATACTCGGTCCCAAACTCTCGCTTGTAGAACTCAATGATCGCGCCGTTGATCTCGCGCATGCCGCCCGCGGCGGTGTACTTCGTCCGGCCCGCACGCATCGCTCGTTCACCGGCGTCCTTGATGTTGTCAGGCGTATCGAAGTCCGGCTCGCCGGCGCCGAAGTCGCAAACATTTGCGCCGGAGGCACGTAACGCTTCGGCTGCCTGCATCGCGGCCATCGTGGCTGACGACTGCATGCGGGCGACGTTTTCAGAAACAGGGAATCGTGACATGGCAGGAAAAGTTTTCATCCTTGATTCATCTTCTCTTTCATTCGTCTCTCAATCAGCGGCGGAACCAGGCCTGTCACAGCGCCGCCAAGCTGAAACACCTCTTTAACCAGACGCGAGCTGACGTATGAGTAAGTTTCGGCGGGCATCATAAAGACAGTTTCGATGCCAGGCTCGAGACGCCGGTTCATCAACGCCATTTGCAGTTCGTACTCGTAATCGGAGATGGCGCGAATGCCGCGCACGATCACGCTGGCCTGTTGGGCCACAGCATAGTTCACGAGCAGTCCGCGAAATGAATCGACGCGCACCGCACACTTTCCCTGGCTGATGTCCTGAAGCACTTCGGTAAGCATGTCACGACGTTCGTCGAGACTGAAGAACGGTTGCTTGTCAGGGTTGACGAGTATGCTGACGATTATTTCGTCAAAGAGTTTGCAACCGCGCTCGATGATGTCCAGGTGGCCGTTGGTGACCGGGTCAAACGAACCGGGGTAGATGGCGCGTCGCATGTATATGGATGTTAAAGGTTAAATCAGAAATCGTAAATAGCCGGATTTGACAAATAATAGCCGTTTTCGAGTATTGCCGCGGAATCAGGCGAATGCTAGGCTGCTCGCAACGAATAGGAGTTTAAGAATGGCTCGCAATCTCACACAACCTGACGAATACATTCCGACAGAGCTGATCGGCTTAGCGCACAGCATAATAACGCCGGAACAATTCGAACAACTCTGTGCCGAGTACAGGGAAATGCGGCTTGAACTCACCTCAACCGGAGAATTAATTGTTATGCCGCCAGCAGGCTCAGAAACTGGCAGACGCGAGTCCAGCCTCACATATCAACTCGAAGCGTGGTCCAGACAGGATGGCACCGGTGTCGCTTTTTCTCCGTCCGTAGGATTCACACTGCCAAACGGTGCAATTCGGTCCCCCGATGCCTCGTGGATTAAACGCGAAAAGTGGGACAGTCTGACAAAACAGCAGAAAGAGAAATTTGCTGCTATTTGTCCGGATTTTGTCGTTGAGATGCGGTCTCCGAGCGACAGCCTGACGCAGCTTTTTCTCAAGATGTTTGAATACCTGGAGAATGGCGCATCACTGGGCTGGTTGATCGATCCCTTAAAGAGACAAGTGTATGTGTATACACCCAACCAGGAAACGATTGTTCTGGAGGGTCCTGAGACGGTATCTGGCGAGCCAGTACTTCCCGGGTTCAAGTTGAACCTTGCCGAACTCTGGTCTGATGAGTAAGTCCTTCACCGGGACTTCAGGATTTACAAAGATTGTCAAGGTGTGGTTCAATACGCTTTGACAAATTGACGTGGTGAGTTAAAGCGACTTGCGGCCACGTAAAATAATCCGCTAAACAGCTCGGTGAGTCAGTTTTAGGCTCCGCGTTGTTAAGCGCGGGGCCTTTGTTATTGCTTATGCCGAACCTGCTCGAAACACTAAAAGAACGCATCGTCGTCTTTGACGGCGCGATGGGCACCAACCTGCAGGTCCAGAACCTGACGCTCGATGACTTCGGTGGGCCACGGTTTGAAGGCTGCAACGAAAACCTGCTCATCACCAGGCCTGACGCGGTTGAGAAAGTGCACGCAGGCTTCCTCGACGTTGGCTGCGACGTGGTCGAAACGAACTCCTTCAATGGGACGCCGGTCGATTTCGCCGAGTATGGCGTCGCCGACAAAGCGTACGACATGAACGTCCTCGCTGCGCGGCTTGCCAAACGCGTGGCTGCTGATTACTCGACGAAAGACAAACCGAGGTGGGTCGCGGGCTCGATGGGGCCCGGTCGCAAACTACCAACGCTGGGCCACATTTCGTTTGCCGAGCTCAGAGACGCTTACAGTGTGCAGGCGCGCGGATTGCTCGACGGCGGTGTCGATCTACTGATCGTCGAAACCTGTCAGGACTTACTCCAAACGAAGGCCGCGCTCGCCGCCATCTTTTCTGTCTTCGAGGAAAAAAGAACGCGAGTGCCTGTCATCGCGCAGGTCACGATCGAAGTGTTTGGGACCATGCTCAATGGAACCGAGATCGCTGCTGCCGTCACGGCCCTCGCCCCGTTCCCAATCGATGTCATTGGCATGAACTGCGGCACCGGGCCAAAGCACATGACGGAAAGTATTCGCTACATCTGCGAGAACACGCCGTTGCCCGTATCCGTCCTGCCCAACGCAGGTTTGCCGTCAGTCGTCGAAGGCAAGATGCACTACGACGAGACTCCCGAGAGTTTCACTGCACAACTGGTCCACTTCGCGAGCGACTTCGGCGTCAACATCGTCGGTGGCTGTTGCGGTACGACGCCCGCGCACTTGCGTCTCGCTGTCGAAGCGATGCAGCGAATCACTCCGAAGCAGCGAGGCGCGAAGACAACGCCCGCAGCATCGTCGATCTATTTTCAACAGCCTTACGTGCAGGATGCGTCGTTCTTGATCGTCGGCGAGCGCGTGAATGCGAGCGGGTCGAAGAAGATGCGCGACCTGCTGAACGCGGCGGATTGGGATGGCCTCGT
>DASSEB010000508.1:0-5922 GCA_035696765.1 Pyrinomonadaceae bacterium
GAAGTTGAAGGGTGCGGTATTCCTGCTCTCTTGCAGTGTCGCGAAACGACGCTAACAACCACACGCGTCCCACTGGCTGTTGCTCCACTCGCAATGATAAATACAGCCGGTCGCGTGCGAATTCAACTGGACCATCGAGGACGCCCGTGAGTGTCAACGACTCGCCTTCAATAAAACTTGTCTGAGGCATGGTGCGAGCTTCCAACAGCGCAAGTGTTTCGCCAGCGAAGAATAGCGCCATTAACAAAGCCAGCCCCGCCGACCGCACCCGCTGCCTCAACGTAAGGACCATCGACACGACGGAACAGACCGCGCACGTGGCCAACGAGAACCCGAATTTCGCAGGAAGATAACTTGCGGCAGAGATGCCCAGCGCGAAAGCTACGGCGAGCTGAAAGAGAGGATGCTGACTGAACAATGTTCTGTGAGGATTCATTGCCGTGAGTAATGTCTGACAAGATTACAGGATTGAGTATAGTTTCAGCCACAAAAAACCACACAAAGCACAAAAGGAGGTTTCTTAATTTGGCCGGTCTCTAAGATTTTCGGAAGCGCACAATCGTCTCCACATGATGAGTCTGCGGAAACAGATCGAACGCGGCGATGGAAGCGATGGCGTAGCCGCCCGTCAGAAGCTTTCGAAGGTCGCGCGCGAGCGTTGCCGGATCGCATGAGACGTAAGAAATCTCTCTCGGCCCCGCATCGAGTATGCCTTTGATCACCGCCGACTCAGCACCCGCTCGCGGTGGATCGAGCAAAACAAAATCAACTGAACCAGGCTTCGAGCTCCTGAACCAGTCCGTAACAGTCGCAGTGATCACGCGCGCATTGGTTAATCCTGCTCGTTGCAGGTTTCGACGCGCAAACCGCGCAGCAGCCGGATTGGCTTCAACGCCAATCACATTCTTAAAGCCTCGTGCCAACGGCAGCGTGAACAAACCAACCCCACAATACAGATCCAACACCGTCTCGCCGGATGCATCGCGCAACGCAAAGTCGATCAACTGTTCCAGCAGCGAAGGATTGATCTGAAAAAACGACTCAGCGTTGTAACTGTAGACTTCGCCTCTAACCGTCAAAGCCAACTCTTTAGTCTCAAACTCAGCAAACGCCGGCGCGAACGACACTCCATTCTCACCCGCAACCACGTCCAGATGTTTCAACTCCGGCGGAAACTGACTCCATTCGGTGGCTCTAACCTCTTCCAGTTTTTCCTGCAACTCCGGCTTTAGCACCGCGCAATCTACAACATCGCAAACACGCCTCGAACCGCGTTCGTAATAACCAATCGTCCGCTCATCCTGATCGATCTGCCACGTCGCACGCATGCGATACCGCCAGTTGTTTGGCGAGCCAGTGACCACAAACTCGGGGACATTCTCCAAGCGCGCAATCCGATGCAGACAGTCGCGAATCATCTCAGCCTTGGCTGCGAGCTGCGCTTCGTATGTGAGCTGCTGAAAATCACAACCACCGCAACGGCCGAAGTACGGGCAAGGTGGTTCAACTCGGACAGGCGACGGCGTGATGATCTCCACAATTGAGGCAAACAACACGTCACCCTGCCGTCGCTCCACCGCCACGCGAACACGATCTCCCGGCGCCGCAAGCGAAACAAAAACAGTCTTCCCGCCGGCATGGGCCAACCCCATACCGCCGGGAAGAATTCGCTCCACTTCAACTTCCAAATGCTCGGTCACAATCGTTTACTGCGCAGGATATTGATTTGGCGCCCATTGATGCGGCGGAGGCGGCGGCGCGTATTCCTGGTGCACACCTTCGAGCTCAAACTTTACCCCGCCCATGATTCCGGCGGCAGCGTTGTAAACGAGAGCACCAATTGCGCCGGAGATAAACCCGAGGATTCCATACGCAATGGGGATACCGATCATCAGTACTATTCCAATCACCACGGTACTGACTCCACCCGCGGCTGCATCGCGGCCTGGTCCAATCGCCGTCATGGCCGCGCCGAAGAGGATGAAGATCAGTCCATAGATCACGCCGATGATCAACCCTACAATGAAGAGCAGCAATGCATAAATCTTGGCCACTGAGAGTACGCCGAAGCGCCTGATTGTCATTTCAGCCATCATCGTCTCCTTTGATTCAAACGTAGAACAAGCTTAGGCGCGGTACGCCAAACTGCTCGCGCAAACGCTTCAGCAGTAGGTTGTCGAAAGTTTGATTGTAAACGGCAGTCTCCATGTACGCGCGATAGGGTTTGAGCTGGTCCTTGATCTCTTTCTTCAACTCGTCGAACGCAGCTTTATCAACAACTGAGAGCATCGCATCGTTCAGCATCCTTTCGAGACCAGTGAGAGAGTCTTCGAGCTTGCGCGTATCGAGCGTTGCGTCGCCGGCGAAATCGTTTTCAATCTCTGCGAGCAACGCGGCCGCTCGCGCGAGCGCCTCGGAAAGATCGTCTTCGGGTCGTGAATTCGCGAGCGCAGCCAACGAACTGCGGCAACGTGCCAGATGTTCAGTTATCGCAGCAACTGAAAAGGGTGTCTTGTCGGAGTCAATCTCTGCGGTGGACGTCGATGAACCAACGCGCGCTTCGATCCATTCGGCGTACTGAGCTTCAACTTCCTCCTGGCAATAAAGTAGCGACTTGATGGTCCGCTTGCGCGGCCGCGCTTCGAACGAATCAAACGACCTTTCGACGCCGCGCAGCACGATGTGCAAAGGAATTCCCTGCTGCTTCCACGTCTCCATTAAAGCCCAATCCATCGGGCTGAGAAAAAGATGCTTGCCGCGTCGCCTGACGAATGCATCCTCGATTTCGGTGAAGTAGTTGAAGTAGTTCAAGGTCCCGGATTACACCGAATAAAACACGGATCAGTGGGTTCGCTCGTAGATCAATCGTAGGCCTTCGATCGTAAGGTTCGGATCGACTTCTTCAATGAAGCTGGACGCAGTCGCGATCAGTGCCGCCAGACCGCCGGTTGCGATCACGCGGGGCTTCAATCCCAGCTCTGCGATCATCTGCTCCAGCACGCCATCAACCAACCCTGCGTAGCCATGATAAATCCCCGACTGCATCGCGCCGGTGGTCGACGAGCCAATCACCTTTTGCGGACGCTTGATTTCGACACGCGGCAGTTTCGCCGCGCGCGCAAACAAAGCCTCGGAGGAGATCATGATTCCCGGAGCAATCACGCCGCCGAGATACTCGTTCGCGGCATTGATCGCGTTGAAAGTGGTCGCCGTTCCGAAGTCGACGACGATACAAGGCGCACCATACTTGGCCACCGCCGCTACGGCATCGACGATTCTATCGGCGCCTACATCCGACGGCGGTTCATAAAGAATTTTCAACCCGGTATCGGTGGTGTGGTCTACAAACACCGGCGTCAACTGAAAATATATTTCCGCGACCCGCTTCAGCGTTTCATTCAAAGACGGAACCACTGACGCAATGATGATCGCGTCAATCGCTTTGCAGTCGATATTAGACAACTCGAACAGGTCTCGCGCCTGCACGCCATACTCGTCGCTCGTCCGGGTCCGTTCAGTAGTGAGTCGCCATTGCGCGATCAATTCTTTTCCGCGAAACACCGCTAACGTAACGTTTGTGTTGCCCGCATCAATCACCAGAAGCATAGGCGAGTTCCTCGTTGGTGTTTGGCGTTCGGGAAAGCACTTGCTCGACTAGTTCCGCTGCTCGACCTGGACCATCTTCCTGTTGAAGTTGTCTGCTCACTTCCTGCGCCCGGTGAGTGTAAAGCGGCCGCCTCAATAGCTCGTCCAGCTCGTTTGCCACCTTCGGTGTGAAGTAATTCTTCTGGTAAAGCGTGCGGCTGGTGCCGAGCTTACGAGCATGTTCCGCGTTGTCGGATTGATCGAAAGCGAAAGGAACGATCAGGGTCGGCACACCGGCAAGCAAGCCCTGCGATGTCGTTCCAACGCCGCCGTGATGGACCACTGCGCAAGCGCGCGGCAGCAGCGACTGGTAAGGCACATAGTCGAGCGCGATTACCCCTTCAGGGAGAGAGGACGGCAAATTTCGTTTATCGCCGATGAGCAACACCGCACGCCGGCCCAGGCGTCTCGCAGCCTCAATGCTCTCGCGAAAAAAATCACGCGCCACCCAAACGGCCGACGAGCCTAACGTAAACACGATCGGTGGCGCGCCACTGTCTAAAAACTCAACCAGTTCGTCCGGAGCTTGTGTTTCGCGATTGCCGTCGTAAAAACAAAAACCAGTCACCTCGGTTTGTGACGGCCAATCAGGTTGCGGCTGCGCGAACAATTTCGAAAACAACGCCAGGACGCGAGTGGGCGAATGCTGGCCTTCGAACATCGGATTGCCGTTGTCTTCGAGTCCGAGCTCTTCGCGAAGTTCTGCTACCGGTTTCGCCTTGTAAGTGCTTTTTGAAAGGTCCAGTAAAAACCGCATCACGCCCGGGCCGAGCAGGCTGAGCTTTCTGGTCCACTGCCAGAATGGCGGCACCGGCGGATCATAAGCCGAGATAAAGGAAAACGGCGCGAGCACGGTCGAGATCCAGGTCATGCCCGTCGTGCGGCCAACTAATGGACCAGCAGGCGCCGCGGGATGCGTAACAAGCAAATCCGCGCCCGCCACGGCCTTCAGCAGATCTGCATAACTGTCGCGCACCGCCGGAAACACAATGCCTTCCATCAGGAACCTCGGACCTGTCCGCGGCTCCATGATCTTTTCGAGAAATTTCGAGTCCTGCTCTTTTGGCTGCGGTACGTTCGGCCGCACGGGCACAAACTCCAAACCCGCGCCTTCGATCTTCTCGCGATAGCTCTCCATCGTCGCGACGACAGGCGTGTGGCCGCGGTGCTGCAACTCCATCGCGATCGCCATGTATGGATGAATGTCGCCAAACGATCCGAACGTGTTTAAGATAATTCGCATGCGACTAATTAGTAGATCTAATGCTGCAAACGTCGCCCGCTCTCACCAGCCTGATTTCACCACCAGCGGTATTGAGCCGCAGCGCGCCGTCGCGTTCAACTCCGCTCGTCGTGCCTTGCCAGACCTCATCGCCATTGCTCACCTGAACTAACTTTCCGCTCGCATACGAAGATCTGTTGGACCATGCGGCGATGATTTTTTCACGACCGCCCGGCTCGTGCAGTAACGAATACCAGCGCGCGAGCGCACTTAACAACGCAGCGAGTATGTTCTCACGCTCTGGTGGCCGTCCACTCGCTTCCGACACCGAGGTGGCGACGTTTGCCAGTTCAGGCGGAAACGCATTTTGAGTCAAGTTGATGCCAATGCCTACGATCACTGCGCGCCCTGCGGGTGTCTCGATTGCTTCCGCCAGTATGCCGCAAATTTTTCGTTCGCCGGCAAGAAGATCGTTGGGCCACTTGATGTCGGTATGAACTCCGGCGGCTTCCTGTAACGCGTCTCCGACCGCGAGCGCCGCCATAAACGTGATTATCGGCCACTGTTCCTGAGGGATCGTTGGCCGCAACAGAATGCTGAAATAGAGCCCGGCGCCTCTCGGCGACGACCATTCGCGCTGCAATCGACCACGACCGGCAGTCTGCTCGTCGGCAACAATCGCGAGGCCTTCCGCGGCGCCGTCAGACGCCATGCGCGCAAGCTCGGTGTTAGTGGAAGGCAACGACTCGAATCGCAGGACCTTTGGTTTGAGGAGCGCCACGGCGCTGATTGTAGCCACAAAAAGAATTAGCCACAAAAAGGCACAAAAAGCACAAATGAGAAGGGGGGTTCTCTTGTGCCTTTTGTGCCTTGTTGTGGCTTAACTCAGGAGGCCTTTGAATTTCGAGTCGCTGAGTGAATAAGCGGGGAAGATTGATTTAGACTCTTTGCTGCCGAGGTGGCGCGTGGCGATCTCGCCAAACACGTCGCGAAAGTCGGTCGTCAGGGCGAGGTCGCGTCCTTCGTAAAGCTGATCGCTTTTCAGTCCCGGCCAG
>DASSEB010000509.1:0-6069 GCA_035696765.1 Pyrinomonadaceae bacterium
CAATGTGAAAATACCGCGCGTTTTCCATTGTTCCGGCGACGAGGGCTTCCATTGGCGTCAGACCTGATTCGACGAGCAGTTCGAGTTCGCGTTGATACGCCCAACCTCTCTTTGCGTGCGGAACATCCGAGTGTGAGCCGACGACGATCTTTGCTCCCGCCTTATTCGCCAGACCGACAAAAGCTTCCATCTGCTTGAAAGCGTGAACGTGAACGTCGGTCGTGTCTTTGTCTCCACGTTGCCGTTCGAAAACCGCAAGCGTCGGCGACACGACCACGCCACGATCCACTATCAATTTGAAGAGTGATGCGGCTTGCGGCGTGTTCAGATTGATCGCGTTCCAAACCTGGTAACGTCCTTCACGTCGCGCGTTGTTGTCGGCCAACACTGACTGTCGATACTTTTCCGCGTCTCTGAGCGGCAGCAAGGCGGTGCCGAAAGACGTGGCGTGCTCGATACCGTCGATACCCACTCGGATCGCGTCGCGTGCATCGACAATCTCGAGATGGCCCATCACGGGAACACCGCGCGCGTGCGCAGTTTCGATTGCGACCTTTATCAACGCGAGTGGCAAACGGTAGTAAACCTTGATCGCTGAAGCGCCGTCGTCAACAAAGCGATTTACTGCGAGCCGCGTCTCTTCGGCATCGCGCACGATAAAAGAGTCGGCGGGATAAGCGGGCGGCGGCGAATCCAGATGCGGTCCACACAAAAACAGCCGCGGCACGGGGGCCGAAGCGTTGCGAGCTGCGTCGTAAGCTTCGATCCATTGACCGGGATCGCGGAGTGACGTCACTCCATGCGAGAGGTACAGAGCCGGCAGTGGATCGTCACCGTCAATGTGAAAGTGGGAATCGATCAGGCCGGGTACAAGCGTGAGGCCCTTTGCGTCGACTACCTCCGCGCCGGCAGGCACCTTCACCGCATCGCGTTTGCCGACAGCAACGATCCGTTCACCGCGAATTATCACTGTCGAATCGGAAATGGCAGGTCGACCGGTGCCGTCGATCAGCGTGGCGCCGACAATTGCGATGACGGACGTTGCCGGAGGTTGCGCAACTTTATTGACCTCACGAAGCGACCGCGGTGACGATTGCGCACTTGCACAGGCGCAGAGAATAACGATGAGTAAAGTTGATAGAAAAATCTTCATGGAGGGCTTTGCCTCAAGAGTGCACCAAATCTGAGTCCATTACAGAATGATTCGCCACAAAGAAGCACGAAAGGCACAAAAACAACCAAATCCTTTTGTGCTTTTGTGGTGCTCCTTTGAAATATGCTTGATTAACGACCAGCGAGCAGTCGCAGTCGCAGCCGTCCGTCTTTCTGTCCTTTAAATGGCACATACAAGACGCCCGACTCGTTCGCGCCGGCGATGAACGTTCCCGCGGGAACACCATTGAACAGACCGCCGCGCCAGTTTGCGCGGCCGCCGGTCATTTGCAATTCGTATTTTGCGTGTGGCTTCAAACCGCTGATGAGCAGGTGCGCAGTCTCAACGTCGGGAATCGTGGCTTCACCTTCAGTGACGAAACCTTCACCACTCGCAAACAATGCAACCGTGCCGCCTTCGACGAGAGCGCCGATCAGATTCGAACCATCAACGAATTCGACTTTCGGTTTGCGCGTATCTCCCTTGTCGCCGATTTCAAGTACGTGAAGAAAAAAGTCTTCCTTCGCCGGCTTTGCCGGAGAAACCTCGACTCGCCATGCAGCGGGCACAACCGCGCGCGTGTTCGAAGGCAACAACTTCTCAAAGTCTTCGCCCCAAAACGTCTTCCACATTTTTCGCAGATAAGGATCTGTCGGTAGTGGACCACCGGCGGCAGGATCAAGCGGCCAGTTCTTCCCTGACCCCCACGCGCCGCCGAATTCATCGCCCGGCGTCCAAAACTCCCAACCGTTTCCACCACGCGCGATCACTTCACGTTCGCGAGGAAGCAACGAGTGCACGCGCAATCGGCCGCCGCCATCTTCATAAGTGAACGTGGCGGCATCCGCGTATGCAGTGCCGCCATGGCCGGCATCTTTTCCCTTCTCTGCTTCCTCAATCGACGGCTTTCCGACGCCATGCAGTAACCACACTTTTTTCAGATTCGGATCGGTAGTTCGCACTCGATCGAAAACGACGAGGACGTTATTCGCGGGTGTGTAGGCAATCTCGCGAGTGAAGCGTTCCATCTTTGAAGGTTGATAAGCGTTGGTCGCATTGCCGCGAGCGTAAACGTACGAACCATCCTCGATGTCAGTCACTTCCATGTGACCGGTGGCCCACAAGTCGCGGGTCCGCTCGAAGTCTTCGCGGCTCCGGACCGTGTTCCAGTAACGCGACGAATCCATTCGCTGGCCGCCGTCATTTGCCGCGGGCCACAGGTTCTCAGCCCAGAAAAACTTCTCGCCCGTCTGGTAAACGAGCATTGAGTTATGCGCGATGGTGCGGCGGTAGTAGTTCAGGTAATGAGGGCTTTCGGTGTCTGTGTAGTCGGCGCCGCTTTCGGTCGCCAGGTATCCTTTGTGGTAGATGACGAAGTGGTTCTGATCGAGATGATCGTGTTTCGCCAGATATGGACCAGAGTTGAATTGGATCCAGGTGGAATCAGGACCAAAGCCGTCGCGCATGATCAGGTGACCGATGCCGCGAAAGAAATAAGCGCGCGGGATCTCGGCGCTGCTGCTGTCGGCGGGATTTCGTGGAACTACATTTGGATCGTCCCAAAGAAACTGCGTTATCGCGACGCGCCACTTTGGTTGCGCAGGCCAACCACTCTGGCGCAGAAACCACGCCGCGTACGGATCCTTGAAACGATTGATCGCATAACCAAAGCAGATGTTGTCTTCCCACTGAAGATAGGGAAACTCGTTGTCGTCGTCGCGCGCTGTCGTACCATCCGGCAAAACTTTGTACAGGTACGTATCGGTGTAATGCTGAAACAGCGTATAGCGCAGCGCGGGATCACTGTTCGCGCTCGTGCGCAACAACTCTGCCATCATCGCGAGCGGCGCGAAAGTGATGCGCTGGTAATCCATCGACTCGTGATAGCCACCGTCAGGTGTGATGAAGTTCGTGAGGTCAAGAACGTGATCGAGTATCGCGCGCGCATGTTTTCGCAGCGGCGCAGCCTGCGCGTCGACGGACGGCTGGCCTTCGATCGCCGTCAACGCAAACAGCGCAAGCGTTAAATAGCGAACGGTGTAGTTGTGATACATCGCGAGCTGAACTTCTTTCAGTGACTGGTCCTGCAACATCTTTTGTGCCGCGTGCAAGAGTTCAGCCGCCACACGATCTTTGAGTTGATTATCGAAACCCGGATAGTTGTAAAGCCAATCGAAGGTCAGCGACCATTTAACGTACTCGGGGTAGGTACGCGAACCGACCTGTTCCGGCGGATGGGTGTCGCGCAACTTTTGCAACGCGCGTTTCGCAAATGATTCGTCTCCGGTGAGGAGGTACGTCAGCGCCCAACCATCCATGTCGTCCGGTGGGCGCGCACCGGCTTCGTACCGCGCGCGCAGAACTTTGAATCCCGTAAGCGGATCGTTTTCGCCAATCAACATGCGCGGATGCTTCGGCGCAGACTGGACCACGTGTGAATGGAGAGTCGTCCGGTAAGTATTACCGCGCGCGCCGGCGAGATACTTCAACCACTCCTTCGCCATCAACCGGTGATAAGGCTCGGTCATGTGAATGCCGTCGAGACAGATAAACTTCGCTCGATCCGGTGAGTTTGCAAGCACCTGGCCCACTTCGATTATTTCGATACCACTCTCTTCAGCAGCCTTGCGCGCGCGTTCGACAGTGCCTGGAGTTACCGCCGCCGGATCGTGTACCTCGTCGAACATGTAGGGCCGGATGCCGGCCGCGCGCAGGCCCTCGCCCATCTGTTTCAGCGCCGCGTAATCTTCATCCGTTCGCGTCATCAGCACGAACAACACTTTGTCAGGCTTCCACGCGAGCACGTCCTGATAAAAACGCTTCTGTGCTCGCGACGCAGTTAAACCGCCGGCAGCGTACTGCTTGAACTCAACCCTCGGATTCTCACGACGAAAGACGTCAATCACGATCGGCACAAAACTGGATGGCGACGACCAATGCAAACCCATCGTGAATGAATGACCGACAACGGCAATCTTTTGCGCGGGCAGCGCGCGTAAGCTCGGCTCGAGGCGCTTGACTTCAGGCTCCTCCAACAACTCCGCTGCAACCACGCGCTCATCACGAATGTGCAGGTTCTTCTCGCCCCAGTTCCAAATCTTTCTGCCGGCTATCTGCCATTCGGCGGCGCCTGTTCCGACAGGCGCTTCGCATGATTGCCCTTCGAGTCTGCGACCCACATCGAGCAGGTCGGCATCCGTTCCGGGCAAGTTGAGTTGGCCCACATACACGGGCAAGCCGAGTGCGATATAAAAGGCAAACTCCTCTTGCAATCGATCGCCATCGCGCTCGACTTCCAGCACTGTTTGATAGAGGTTCGCGATGCTTCGAATCTTCACCTCGCCGGCTTTGCTGTTTTGCCGCAAGTAATTCGTGAAGGTGTTGACCGGCGCATTGTCGGGAATCTTCAGTCCTGAACTGAGGATTGGTTGCAGATCATCCGCGGGATTGAATGTGCTTTCACGACCCTGCACCCAAAGCCGTATTTGTTTGCTATCGGATTTGAGTAACTTCGCCTGGTGTTCTGAGAGTGCACTAAGTGCCTGATCCGAGAGGTTACCGGCCGAAAAACATGCCTGGCCCTTACCGGAACTCTTCGCCAACAACACTTGAAACGCATGAACGGCGATGATGTTGGCTTCAACGAGCTGTGCCAGGCGCGTCTCGGAAGTCTCGCGCTGAGCGTGACTCGACGGAATAGCCGTCACGACTGCGAACAACGCTACAAGAATTAATGTTACTTTCGTTTTCATTCGTTCCAGTTGGCCAGCAGGTGACCGTACATTCTGGTTGCAAGTTCAACCTGTTCGAGTTCGACGAATTCGTTAGCAGTGTGCGCTTGTGCGATGTCACCTGGACCGCAGACGACTGTTTCGATCCCTGCTTTCGCGAGCTTGCTGCCATCGGTGCCGTAATGCGCGCCGGCCAGTTCTCTTTCGAATCCGAGTGTTGCTTCCTGCGCTCGTGCCAGTGCTAGAACGATCTGCGCCTCGGGCACAGTCTCCATGGCTGGGTCGATGAGGTAAGGCTCTTCGAATGTGAGCTGCACTGGCCCGCCAAGCCTTTCGCGCAAGAACTTTTCGCAATGTTGCATGGCCTCATGACCGTCTTCGCCGGGCAACAGGCGGCGCTCCAATTCGAACTCGCACTTATCCGGAACGATATTTACCGACTGGCCGCCAATAACTTTGCCGACGTTCAGCGTGGGCTGGCCCAACATCGGATGGGATTCTCTTTGCGCCAGCTGCTGCGCATATTCTTCGAGTGCGAGTGCGACACGCGCGCCGTCGTAAATAGCACTCCGGCCCAACTCAGGCATCGCACCATGAGCACTCACGCCGTGCACACCTATGCGCCAGCGGACAATTCCTTTGTGCGCGATCACGCGTCGCAGCAGCGTCGGCTCACCAACGACACACGCCGATACGGGCCACGATTTTTCGATCAGCTTCCAGGCGCCCGAGAAGGCGAACTCTTCGTCGGCCATCGCCGCAAACACCACCGGATGCGAGCGTCCAGGCTGGTTTGCATAGTCGATCACTGCCGAAAGCATGGCCGCGATCGACGCCTTCGCATCACACGAGCCACGTCCAAATACGCGCCCGTTCTCGACTACGGGATCGAATGGATCGATCGACATGTTGTCGACCGGCACGGTGTCCATGTGTGAATTGAGCATCACACCATTTGCGCCGCTTACACTGCCCTGAACGATGCCAATCACATTCTCGCGGCCCGCGGCGATCGTTTGACGTTCGCTGTCGATTCCGGCTCGCGAAAGCACGGACTCGACAAAGTTCGCCATTTCTTGTTCGACGCGTTCGCCACTGTTCGCCCGCATCGGGTTTACACTCGGAATCGCAATCATGTCGCGCAAGAGTTCCAGCGTGCTCGGCATAAACTTAATTCCGCGACCG
>DASSEB010000510.1:0-4508 GCA_035696765.1 Pyrinomonadaceae bacterium
TGCTCCGCAAACTGTTCATGCAGGCACTGCGCCTGGTATTCAACCGCCGTGTCGTTCCACTCGTGCAGCAACTGCTCCCGTTCGTCCACGCTCAGCATCTGCAACTCACCAACGCGCTTGTCCGGGTTCGCAACAATGCTCTCCAGCAAGTGCACAAAATGTTGCCGCAGCCGCGTGACGGTCGCCGCTTCAAACAGTTCTTCCTTGTAACCCACCACGCCGACGATCCCGTTTTCGTCTTCGCGCAGATGGATGTCGAGATCGAACTTCGCACTTCCACTGCCTACTTCCAAACTGCGTTGCTGCAACCCCGCCATCTCCCACTGCGCCACTGCCCCGCTCTGCAACTGCATCATCACCTGGAACAACGGCGTGTGCGTCAAGCTCCGCTCCGGCTGCAACTCCGCCACCAGCTTCTCGAACGGCATGTCCTGGTGCGCGTATGCTCCCAAACACACCTCGCGCACTCGCCCTAACAACTCGCGAAAGCTCTCCGCGCCGTTCACTTCCGTCCGCATCACGAGCGTGTTCACAAAGAACCCCATCAATCCTTCTACTTCCGCTCGCTGCCGATTCGCGACCGGCGTGCCGACTGCGATATCACTCTGCCCGCTGTAGCGATACAACAGCACCTGCAGCGCTGCCAGCACCGTCATGAACAGTGTCGCTCCGGCACTCCGGCTCAACTCTCGCAGCCGTGCGGTCAATTCCTTCCCGATCCGCAGCCGCTGTTTGCCGCCGCGATGACTCGGCAACGCTCGTCGCGGCCGGTCGAACGGCAGTTCCAGCACGCCCGCTGCGCCTTGCAACTGTTTCCGCCAGTACCCGAGTTGCTCTTCCAACACTCCACTCCCGAGCCACTCTCTTTGCCAGAGCGCGAAATCCGCATACTGGATCGGCAACTCCGCGAGGCGCGCTTCTGCACCACGCCGCCGCGCCCCATACAACTCACCCAATTCGCGGAAGAAGATCCCCATGGACCAGCCATCGCTCACGATGTGGTGCATCGTCACCAGCAACACATGCTCCCGTTCACTCAGCCGCAGCAATCGCGTTCGCAGCAACGGTCCCGTCGCCAGATCAAATCCCTGCTCACCTTCCAAGCGCGCCCACTGCTTCACCGCGCCTTCCCGCTCGTCATGGTCCAACCCACTCAACTCCTCGACCGGCAACTCCACTCCGCGCCACGGCTCGATCACCTGCACTGCCTCTCTGCCGTCGACCACAAACCTCGTGCGTAACACTTCATGCCGCCGCACCAACTCTCCCAGACTGTCGCACAGCGCTGCTTCATCCAACTCACCCGTCAGGCGCAGTCCGGCCTGCATGTTGTAGAGCCCGCGTGCGCCCTCCAGGTGTTCGATGAACCACAACCGCTCCTGCGCATACGACAGCGGCACACGACTGCCGTTTTTTCGCGGAGGTATCCGCCCGCCATTCGCTGAGCCAAACCCTTTTTCCTGAAGCAGTGTCTTCAGGAGAGCAAGCCGCGTCTGCGTCAGCTCGAAGTTTGCCTTTGCCCTACCATCCATCGTGAGACGTTCCAATTCCGCTCTGATCTTTTGTGCTTTTTGTGCCTTTTTGTGGCTAACTTTTGTGGCTCTTCGTGGCCTAACTCACAGCCATCGTGCCTGCGGCAAGCTTTTCCGTGAGGGTACTTTCCAATTCGCTATCGGACATCGAAGCCAGTTTCAGCAGCAACTCGGCCGTCTGCTGGATGCGCTCACGTTGACTCACATCCGCGTGCATGAGGCGCTCCATTCCTTCGATCGTCGGCTCTTCAAACAAGCTGCGCAGCGGCAGTTTGATTTGAAAAGCCTCTTCGATCTGCGCCAGCAATCGAATGGCGAGAATGGAATGTCCTCCGAGTTCGAAAAAATTGTCCGCTACGCCGACTCGCTCCACTCTCAGAATGTTGCTCCAGATGCCTGCCAGCGCTTCTTCAACAATCGTGCGCGGCGACACATAAACAGCTTCCGGTTTCTGCTCCACTCCATCCGGTGCAGGCAACGAACGGCGGTCAACTTTGCCGTTAGGCGTCCGTGGCAGTTCGTTCAGCACGACAAAAGCTGACGGGATCATGTGGTGAGGCAAACTCGCTTTCAGATGTGCGCGCAACTCAGTGCTCGACGGCGGCTTCCCGGCGCTCACGATGTACGCAACTAAATACTTATCGAGTTGTTGATCTTCTCTAACAGTCACGACTACGTCGTTTATGCCCTGGTACCGCGACAGCACTGCTTCGATTTCACCCAGTTCAATTCGATAACCTCGGACCTTCACCTGGTGATCGGTGCGTCCCGCAAACTCGAGCTCGCCATTCGCCAGACGCCTGCCCACGTCTCCGGTCCGGTAAAGCCGCGCGCCAGCTTTCTGGCTAAAAGCATTGGGAACGAACTTTTCAGCAGTCACGTCGGGACGATTCAGGTAGCCACGCGCCAGGCCATCACCGGCGATGCATATTTCTCCATACACTCCAGTAGGGACTGGTCGCTGCTGTTCATCAAGGATATAGACTGCGCTGTTGTGGATGGGCCAACCGATTGTCGGAGGCTGGTCGCTGTCGCGGTCAACCAGAGACACGGTCGAATAAACCGTGTCCTCTGATGGTCCATAGAGGTTGAAGACTCTCTTCGCGGTGGTGTGCTCGAAAATGTCGCAAGCTAGTTTGTGCGAGAATACCTCTCCGCACAGAACGACTGTTTCAAACTCCGGCAGTCCCTTCATTCGCACCAACTCCGCCATTGCTGACGGCACAGTGTTCACTAACGTAACTTCCGAGCGGCGGGGCAGGTCCGGGAGCTGGAGCAGGTTTTCCGCCAGGACCACTTTGCCGCCGCAAGTGAGCGGCACAAACAATTCAAAGATCGAAAGATCAAAACAGATTGACGTCGACGCGAGTACGCCGGCGAGCTCGTCTTTAGAGAAGACTTCGCGCGCCCAGGAGCAGAGTGCGGCCACGCTGCGATGCTGGATCGCGACGCCTTTCGGCCGGCCGGTCGAACCGGAGGTGTAGATCATGTAAGCAAGATTCGCGTCGGCGACGTGCACGAGTGGATCCGTTACGCTTTGCCGGGCCAACTCCGCTGCTGCTGTGTCGAGACACACCAGCTCAACTCCACTCTCAGCAAACTCGCCAGCCAGCCGTTCTTCCGTGAGCAACACTTTCACGTGCGCGTCCGCAAGCATGTAATGCAGCCGCTCGCGCGGATAACTCGCATCCAGCGGCACAAACGCCGCACCGGTTTTCAGAATCCCGAACAGGCCAACCACCATCTCCACTGATCGGTCCACGCAGATCGCTACCAGGCCTTCCGGCCCGACTCCCTTCGCGCGGAGGTAATGGGCCAACTGGTTCGCCCGTTCGTTCAACTCCGCGTAACTTACGACATCGTCGCCCAGCACGACTGCCACTGCGTCCGGCGTCCGCTTCGCCTGCTCCGCAAACTGTTCATACATACACTGCGCCTGATACTCGGCAGCAGTGTCGTTCCACTCGTGCAGCAGTTGTGCTGTTTCTCGCTCGCCGAGCAATAGCAATTGCGAGATACACTCATCCGGGTTCGCGACGATGCTTTCCAACAGCCGCTGGAAGTGAACCGCCATGCGATCGATTGTCGCCGCGTCGAACAGGTCGGCGTTGTAGCACAGCGTGCCGCGGATTTCTTCCTGCAGTTGCACGAGCAGCAGACTCAGATCGAACTTGGCCGTGTCGCTTCGCAGGTGCACTGGTTCGACGGTCAGGCCTGCCAGAGATTTCTTTCCCGCCGAGGCGTAATGCAACTGAAAGTTCACTTGAAAGATCGGACTGTGGCTCAGGCTGCGCGCCGGTTTTAATTCTTCAACCAGTTTCTCGAAGGGCACGTCCTGATGCGTGTAACCCGACAGGCACACCTCTCGCACATCGCGCAGCAGTTCACGGTAGCTTTCGTCGCGTTGCAGGCGGGTTCGCAAAGCGAGCGTGTTCAGGAAGAAGCCGATCACGCCTTCCACCTCTGAACGGTTGCGGTTCGCTACCGGCGTCCCGACCACAATGTCCGGCTGCCCGCTGTAGCGATAGAGCAAAGTTTTAAACGCAGCCAGCAGAGTCATGAACAACGTCGCTTTTTCCTGCCGCCCCAATTCCGTTAGACGTTCGACCAACTCAGCCGGCAGCGTGAATGTCCTGATGCCGCCGCGATCAGTTTGCACTGCCGGCCGCGGCCGATCCGCGGGCAACTCCAGCAGCGCGGGCGCGGCGGCCAGTTGGTCTTTCCAGTACGTCAACTGTTGGTCCAGCACTTCGCCGCTCAACCATTCACGCTGCCAGTGCGCGTAGTCGGCATACTGAACCTGTAGCTCGCGCAGCGGCGACGGGCGGTCTTCATGAAAGGCGTTGTACAGCGCGCCCAGTTCGTGGAAGAAGACGCGCATGGACCAGCCATCGCTGACGATGTGGTGCATGCTCAGCAGCAGCACGTGATCGTCATCCGCCAGCCGCAACAACCGCGCGCGGATTGGTGACGCAG
>DASSEB010000511.1:0-10424 GCA_035696765.1 Pyrinomonadaceae bacterium
GATGAGAGTTTGTTGATTGGCTGAACGATCCCCCGATGCGAAACCGGGCGCCGAAATCGTCACCGTATAACTCCCCGGCGGCACGTTCGTAAGTTTGTAATTCCCCTCATCGTCGGTAACGCCTCTGTGTCGCGTCGTCGAAGGATGGCCCGCGTCGAGCACAGTTAAGCTCACGCCGACTCCGGGAACACCTTTGCCTTTGAGTGTGACCTTGCCGGTGATGGTGGAAGTCGGACCTTTATCAGCAGCACTCTGCGACCGCGCATGGATAGATGCACTCAAGATAAGGAGGATGCAGGCGATTGCCTGGCGGGACGAGGAGACCATAGTGAGTTGTGCCTTTCGTCGAAGCGTGATGATAACGCACGCCCCACGATTTGTCTTTAAGGTTGGAGATAACGGCCCACGAGTTTTTCCAACGCCGCCATATCGATCGGCTTGGGCATGTATTCGTTACAACCTTTGGCAAAGGCCTTCACGTGCGTGTAGGACATCGGATAGGCCGTTACCGCGACAATCGGCACATTGCCGAGTTCCGGTTGTTGGCGTATGCGCTGTGTGGCGGCGATCCCGTCGAGTATCGGCAGATCGAGATCCATGAGTATCAGATCGGGATGCTCGCGCCCGGCGATATCGACCGCCTCTTGTCCGTTGCTTGCTTCGAGCACGCTGTAACCCAACTTTTCGAGCCCAAACTTCAGTAGCTGGCGTGTGTCGTCGTAATCCTCGACGACCATAATCGTGTGCTTTGTCATACCCCAGGTTCCGTGCCGTGAGTTAATCGCTGGAAGATTTTGACATCGATAAGAGGATTCGGCAATGTCCAGAGTGATTCGCCCCAAAGAAGCACAAAAGGCACAAAATGAAGGAAATCCTTTTGTGCCTTTTGTGCTTTTTTGTAGCTGAAATACTTTGACGCAAAGAAACGGGCGGCCACCTAGGGCCGCCCGTACAGTTGTGAGAATCGATCACACGTTTAGTTCTGCGTGCCCGCCTTCTGTCGATCAACGGCGGCGCTTTGAGTTTTCATGTACTCTATCAACGTGTTCACGTCCGCTGCAGGTAGACCCAAGGGAGGCATCCGGATCTCCTTATATTTTTTGAACAGCGCTGTGGCGATCGGATCCTTCTCCTCGATCAATTTGTTCGCGTCGACGATCATTCTGGCCAGCCAGGCGCGATCCCGCACGTTGGTGACGCCGAGCAGGTCCGGTCCAATCTTGTCGCCGCTTCCAATGCTGTGGCAAGCAGCACATCGAGTCGAAAAAAGATACTGCCCCATGTCGATGTTGAGTTTGTCAGCAGTCGTGGTGGTTTTTTCGGAGGCCAGAATGCTGCGCGCCCCGTAACCCATCAAGTGCTGGATCTTCATCGCCAGGAATCGTGTATTGTCCAGGGCTGAGTTTTTCATCCACAGTCCCGTTGCTTCATTGCCGACCAACAGATGCGGTGTGTGGCCGTCAGGATCATCAGCGCTGGGTAGGGAGTCCAGTCCTAACTTGTGGCTAATCAGCTTGATGTCTGCTTCCTTACCTGTGAGGAATAACCAGCCAGGTCCCACGTGATATTTCTCCGCATACTCTTTGAGCACCTCCGGCGTATCGTGTTCTGGATCGATGGAGATCGAGTAGAAGAACACATCTTTGCCCATCCGATCGCCCATGAGTTTCTGAAGCTGGACCATTCGCGCGGTCTCGAGCGGACAGCTGTACTTGCAGGTGGTGTAGATAAGGTTGACGGCCACAACCTTGCCCTTAATAAGATCGTCGTAGAAGCGAACCTTCTTGCCGTCCTGCGTGATTAGCTCAACGTTGGGAAAATGGCTTGCATCCGACTGCGAACCTGCCGTTGCCGGCGGCACATCCGGTTTCGAGACCTGCTTTAAAGTCATGCCGCATTTTGGGCAAGACCCGCCAGTCTTTGACTTGACCTCCGGATGCATCGGGCAACTGTATTCCACCTCTTGATGTTGGGCGAAACTGACACCGGTGGACACGTGAGAATTGATTAATAGAGGTATGCTGAACATCAGCATGCCGAGCAAAAGCAGCTTCGCATACTTGAATTTCATAAATCTTACTTCTCCTTGTCTTAGCTGGCGTTGAGCTGAGCAACCCTCTAACGCTCACCCGCGGACGGGCATTCGAGAGGATCGCTCAGCTCAATCAGGCGCGCGAAGCGCGATTTAATTCACCGTGAAGGTGCCAACACCCGAGGACTTAAAAACGTTGGTCCCATAAGTGAGGGTTCCACTCGTCAGCGTCCCCGTGCTGATGTCGAAGTTGAGTGTAGCTGTCGCCAGAAATGAGCTAGCCGACAGAACATCCTTCGTGCTGTCGAAGTACGGGACAGTGACGACGATTGTGTCGGATGCCTGGAACGGCCTGACGGCAGTAACGTGATTGTCTCCGGTGACATACGTAACAAGCGTTTTCCCGGTCCCGGTTGTTCCCGTCAACTGCGAAAAATCGAAGTCAAGCAGGACAAGCGGAGGGAGTGTAGCCACGGTGTTATCTATCACCCGTCTACATTTAATAGTCACGTTTCCGCTGAGCTTGATGGCGCCGCTGGGATCGCTCACCGTGCCATTGGTCTTAATCGTGATGCTACTGTCGACGGTCGAAGTCGAGGTGGTCTGCGCCTGGACGGAGGCATGGCCCAAGACCAGCACCGCAACGACACCGACCAGGAGTGTTAGGACGTTCGCGGTAAATCGCCGTCGCCCCGTCTTGATGTTTACCTGTGTGTTCATGTGGTATCTCCTTTATTAACTCTGGGCCGCCTCAGAAAGCAGTCGGAAGTATGTCAGTTGGGGCCACGAACGTGACGCCCTGCGGTGTTGGCCTTGGAGTCGGCAGCGGTCGCAGGAACGGCGCGCCGCCATCATCGATCTCCCACCTCAACAGCATCGCGTTGTCTTCGTGCATCGTGTTGTGGCAGTGCTCCATGAACATGCCGCCAAAGTCGCGGAACTGAAGAGTGATTTTCACTTCTCCACCCGGTCTCAGGCGCCACACGTCCTTGCGCCCGCGTTCCCAGGCGGGAACGTTAGCAGCACTTCCGTCGCGAGCCAGAGTCTGGCATTCCTCGAAGTGGATATGAATCGGGTGATCCCAGCCACCGCCACCGTTTTTCAATGTCCATACCTCGCGCGTGCCGAAACGTGGCGCCGCAGAGATGCGGCCAAAGTCGGCTGCGAGTGTTCCTCCCTGATTGTCGGTCTCAATGCCCCACGGCCCGAAGAACGACGAGACCGGATCATTGGTTGTCTGACCAGCACCGCGGTTGAACTCGAAAATACGTTCGCGAGCCACGGGAATTGCAGACAGGTCCGGATTCGGGATCAGCGTGGAGGGCACCTGACTTATATCGGGCTGCGCCGGATTGCGAGCGACTCGGAACTCGAGGAATTTTCCTACGCAAGGATCGGGCGAGTTGCCCGAGAGCGCCTCCGAGATAGTGAGATCCTTGTCCACCTTCTTGCCGTCCGCATGTTCAGCCAAATTCACCATCCAGACCTTCTGGCCAACGCTGTAACGAGAGAAGTCAATGACGATGTCGTAACGTTCAGCGATGCCCTGCTCGTCAAGTTGAGTGAGCACTACCGGGCTCGGTAACAAATTACCGTCGTTGCCTATCTGGATCATCGGCGAGCCATCACTCAGCGCGATCTTAAAGAAGCGCGAGACTGACCCATTCAGGATGCGGAAGCGATACTTGCGCCGCTCGACTTCCATGAACGGCTTGAAAGTGAGGTTTACGGTCATCTGATCGCCCAGGAACCCGTCGAATTCAAATTTGTCGAATGCAAGCTGGCCATTCGCGTCCCAAGCCTTGTCGGCAAGCATGAGATTCACGTCGTAGTCGAGGTTGCCCCACGATTTGCCGCTGACACTGGCGCGTCCGCTCGGCAGTCTCAGGTTGACACCATCAACAATGTCTTCGGCTCCTCGATCCAGGCCGCTATAAATATTGAACATTCCGGCCATGCCCTTGTAGACGTTCTGCGCAGTGAAGCTGAACATGTGATCGTGGAACCAGTGGGTGCTCATCGTCTCGTGCCAGTCACCGGGGATCTTGTTAAGACCGCCGGCATCCGTCGGACCGGAGGCGCGAGCGTCAGTCGCTGTAGTATTAATAGTGTTGCGACCTGCGAGGACGACGGGGTAGTGATAATCGTAAAACTGATTCGGGAAGAAGAAGGCACCTGTAAAGCCGTCGTTTTCCGCCCCGTGATGGCCGTTGTGTTCGTGAGTAGAAATCGTGTGAATGCCGAAGCCTCCGTTATCGTTTTGGTTAACGGGCAGTTTGTTGCTGAGGCGGAAGAGGACTGGCTCCCCATACCGGGCCAACATAAGCTTTGGAGGAATGGTTCCGTTGTAAGTCCAATCCTTCAGAACGTTCTGCGTGGGCAGACCCGGGTGAAACTTGAACGGGATAGGACTGGCCGGGTTGATGCCGGAATTCTGGAGCGACGGAACGCCGGGATTGTAAACATTATTGGTCTTAGCGCCCTCCATCGTGGCTTGGATCGCTATCACGGGCGGGAGCTGCGTAAACTGTTGGTGCGCCCAAATCGGTCCTGGAGGCCGCCCCTCGATAGGACCGGTGCCGCCGCCGAGCGCCGGGTCAACCGGTTGTGGCGTGGTGTTCGCCTGGGCGGTTGGTGTCGGATTCAAGACCGAAACCGGATCTCGCGGCAACACGTCGAAACGTGGCATCGGCGCAGAAAATGGTTGCACCCCGAAAAGCGGACTAGGCGGAAGTCCGGTCGGGATGTTGGAATCGGCGAATGCGCTGCGCGCAAATGGACTGAGGCCACTGATAGGAACCAGGAGGCCGGCACTTGTAAGCACTCCCATTTTGATCAAGTCACGACGTGTGACCTGTCCCTGAGAGTGTGCTTTGATGATATCCCAGCGGTTTTGCCGGGCACGCTCGGCTTCTCGCAAACGAGCTTTTGAGGCTTTTTCTGACAAAAAGAAGTTTCTATCGGACATCCTTTTTCTCCTTCGATCGTACTGGAAATCGGGAAGGCTCTCGCAGGTAGTGGAACGGCGAGCGGACACCCCACCAAATGCAAACCTTCACTTCGGATCCAAAATGGATCACGGTTGTGCGGCTTCGTTAATGTGTCAGTTTCTAATAAAAGACTTCTGACGCGTGACAGGGTCAGACTTTACTGGCGACAAGAGTATCTATCGGGGGTCTCTTCATAACGCACGAGGACGTGACGAGGAGTACTTGAGTGTCACCGATCAAGCGACCTAACTAAATGAAGCGTGAGGATACAATGCAGCCAAAATAATGAATGTCAACTAGGTTACAATTGGCGAACAGATTATTTTCCAGCAGCTCAATGGGTCTCACGCCTGACCGAATGTCTTGACGATCACAGCATTTCGGACCTCTCTTTTTCATGTCATTGCGGTGTTTGTCCTCACTTTCGCCGAGTTGTGAGTTATACTGTACGTCCTTGCTTCCCCTCGAACACGTTGTTAGGGTCGGGACTTTGTTCCGAGTTACTCCTCGTGTAATTACGAACGCCCGTGTCCTGCTACAGGCATATACAGATGAATAAAACTCAAATACAGATGAATAACGTTCAGACCGTAAGAAAGAACAGACATGCCTTCAGGAACAGGAACTGCTCACGTTTTTTCCAGTCCTTCGTTTATAGGCCAACTTGAGCTATTGAGGGGAATGAGTCAGCAGGCAGTGCATCGGTTCACCACGATGATGCGCACCACAACGCGCCAGCGTGGCGAATGGGTCTTCGCAATAGGTGACCCGGCCGAGTTCATCTACTTCCTGCAAAAAGGTCGCATGAAGATCACTGCCCTGAATGAGGATGGGCAGGAAGTGTTGCACAAGATCGTGGGTCCCGGCGAGATGTTCGGCGACACAAGTACGATTCTGGGCATACCGCGCACCACTTCCGCCCAGGCTCTCGAGACTTCCCTGCTACATGAGATCCGGCGCAAAGATTTCGAATCTCTGTTGAAGATGTACCCGGAAATGTCGTTGCAGTTGCTCAAGTCAGTGGGTATGAGGTTGAAAAAGGCCGAAGCCCAGTTCGTCAACGTCATCTGCTACGACGTCTCCCGGAGAGTCAGGGAGGCTTTGATCGATCTGATGGAGCTCGAGCCGGGTGCCGCGCCGGAACACCCTGTAAAAATCAGAATCACTCAACAGGACCTGGCAAATTTAGTCGGCGCGTCGCGACAAAAAACGTGGCAGGCTCTCAAGGAGTTGGAGGATGCGGGGGTGTTGAGCCTCAAGTACGGCAGTATTTTGATTACAGCGCCAAACAGGCTCAGCAACCCGCATGTTAGATCTTAACCACGGATGGCACGGATAGATCGGGATTTAATCCCGATTTTAAAATCCGCGTGATCCGCGGTTAAGTTTCTGCGTCAATGCTGCACGCGATACAGATTGGCGCGGCCACGCCTGCCTATTAACTCGATCATCTTCCCTTCCCGCAGACAATACGCCATCTTCTGCGCCAACTGCGTGCCGGTATCCATTCCCGTAGCAAGATCTCTCGTCGTGAATGACTCCAGTCCGGCCGGAAGAAACCTTAGCCAGTCCGCGGGCTCCCGAAACAAACGCCGGTCCATGACCTCCAGCAATCGACGTCCTTCAGTAACCCATCCTCTCCTGCGCCATGCTCGCTTCCCCGCATATCGCCTAACCTCTTCTCCCCGGATCATCAACACTTCGAGGGAGAAGTTAGGATTCGACAGCAACTGCGGGATACTAACCAGTTCCCAAAAAACATCGTCCCACCGGCCTCTCTTGGGTGACTTGCGGCGAATGGCTTTATGAGTACTGTCGGTGGCCAACCGGAGAATCCATTTCTCCTGGATGATCGGATAAACCAATCGCACCGGATGTTGTTGCGCGAGCCTGGTAAGCTTTGACTTGAGCGATGAGAAATTGCGGGTCTGAATCTCTATCAACAAATCGTCTCGGACGATATCAATCACGAACCCGTCCACCGGCACTTCAAACCGATCTCCCGGCCGCGCATACCACTGTTTCAGCGATGCGTGGAGCGGCTTCTCATTCAGTAAACCGATTCCTGACATGTGCACCCGCATCATACCAAGAATAAAATATAGCTGTGCTGCCGAATATGTTGGAGATCAATCATGAGGTGAACCATGCAAACGATCTATGAAGCGATGGGTGGTTTCGACGCGCTGCTGAAGTTGGCGCATGCGTGGCACACGCGGGTGCTGGCGGACGGAGTGGTTAGCCATGCGTTCAGCCACGGATTCCACCCGCAGCACACCGAGCGTTTGGCCGCATACTGGGCGGAGGCACTGGGTGGGCCAACAACGTACTCCGACCGCTACGGTGACGAGACGTCCGTCGTGCGGATTCACAGCGGCAACGGGCCACACGAAGAGATGGACGAGCGCGCCATTGCATGTTTCGATCAGGCACTGCAAGACGCCGGACTCGACGCCGACGAGCGGCTCAGACGCGCGCTGCACGATTATTTTGCGTGGGCAACAACGACCACGATGTCTCGTTACCACGACTCAGCGGAGGACGTGCCGGACGGTTTGCACATCCCGAAGTGGTCCTGGAATGGGCTCGTCAGCGGCGTGGAGACCGACATCATTTAACCAATGGAGCGGGCGACGGGATTCGAACCCGCAACCCTCAGCTTGGGAAGCTGATGCGCTACCGTTGCGCCACACCCGCTCAGGTGGGGAAAAAGATAACACGGATCCGTGTTTTAATCCGTGAAATCCGTGGCTAAATATTTCTTCACAAGGTCATCCCAGCGGCCCTGCGATTTCAGAATCAACTCGACAACCTCGCGTACGGCGCCGCGGCCTCCACGTTCATTCGTGACGTAGTGCGCACGTTCGCGAGCTTCAGGGGCGGCGTCCGCAACCGCGACACCCAACCCTGATTGCAGCATTAGTGGAATGTCGTTGAGATCGTCGCCGATGAACGCGACTTCCGCATTCGTCACGTCAGCTTCCCGCAACGTCTCGGCAAACGCTTTTCGCTTTTCCTCGCATCCCTGGCGAACGAACGACATGCCCAGCCCTCGAGCGCGACGCTCAACAGCGTCCGACGTGCGACCGGAAATGATTCCCGACTTTAGCCCGGCACGATGCAACAACTCGATTCCGAGTCCATCGCGCGTGTGGAAAGTTTTCTGATCGCCGCCCTCTTCAAGTACCCAGATGCGGCCGTCCGTGAGCACGCCGTCACAATCCATCAAAAGCAGTTTGATGCGAGCCGCACGTTCCTGAATTTCTGAAAGTGTCATCGCACTTCGAAGAGCTCGATTCCTGAAAGTCTTAAACCGGCAGGTGTGCGCGCAAGCATCAGCACGGCAGTACCCGAACCAACAGTGCCGAGCTTGTTCGCGCGGATTTGCACATCCGCGGCGATCAGGTTCGCGTTGAGTTGTTCGGTGCGCACGACTTTAGTTTCCCAGGTCTCCGTTCCGATACTCGCGTTGATAAATCTCACCAACTCCCCGGGGACAATACGCGACTCCAACTCGGCTTTTTTGTTGCTCACCACAGCCTGCGATAGTTGACTGATGAACGCGCGCGCCGTCTCATCGACTGGCGGCGCATTGTTCGCCGCCGCTTCCGCGCGAATTCGCGCCGCACGCGCGGCGAGTGACGAAGGATAATCACGACTCGCAATCACCGCCGCGTTGAATAGCCTGGCAGCCTCGGCGGGCTGATTGCGTTTCATCGCTATCTCACCGAGTCCGATGTTGGCCCACGCGAGAGTTGCCGAAAACGGCAGCGGCTCGTCGAGTGCTGCGCGAAACAGTTTCTCAGCGTCTTCGATCCGGTTCTGACCAAGCAACGCACGCGCGAGGATGATCTGCGCTTCCTGAAAACGCGGCGCCGTCGCCAGCATCGCGCGCGCGGTCGCTTCCGCCTTCGCGAAGTCCTGCGCGCCCAACTGCAAGGATGCGTCGTTCAACGCTTGTGAAAGATCCTTACCGAGCGGCATTACGTCGTTGCCGTAATCAAGCTGCGCATAAAGCTTGTCAGGATCAACTTCGACGCGCACGATTTTTGCGGGAGTTTTGAACACAGCCGATCCGAAATTTTTAGCGGGCACAGTCGCTTCCGCAAGCACCTGTTCGCCGCGATCTGTCGTTGCTGCAACGGTAACGGTCACGTCGATTGAGCCGAGATTGCGCAGCACGGAAACCCACTCAGCGCCGCGTTGCTGAGGCAAGCCAATCATCAAGTCGGTATCGATCACCTGATCGAGTTGCTGGTCCAGGATTGATTTCAGGCTTTCACCGCCACGGGCGACCAACGCTTCACGCACGCCCGCGAGGTTCAGTCCATTCGGATCACTCTTTCCGGTTTCAAGTGCGGCGCGAAGGACGCCCATCAACACTTCGCGCCCCAGTCGCCGTTCAACTAGACGCCAAAACATCGCGCCGCGATTCGGCACTGAAGCGAAGTACGTGTTATCCAATTGGCTCGCGCGCGCGAGTGGTCCATCGCGCTGGGCCACCGTCGCATAAGCCAGACGCTGCCGGTACAATTCTGACTTCACCGCGTCCGGTCCAAACTGCTTTTGGAGAAACTCAGTCGCGAGAAAACGTACGAGTGCATCGCGCAAGACGCCGCCGCCCTCACCCTGCACCGGTGTTTGACCACCAACCCACAAACGCGCGACGGCTTCAGCTACAGAAAGCGCGGTGGCTGCATCGATCTTAGGCAAACGCACGGCGTCCGCATCGAAAAGCACAGTGCCGCTGTCGCTAAAACCGGCGCCACGTCGAACAGCGACCAGCTTGAGAGGCGCCTCGGGAGCCGGGCCAAGTGACGCTGCATAAAACGCGCGCGCCGCGGCAGCAAACGCGATCAACGACTCGGCGTGCTTGCGATCTTCGGCGGCCGTACCTTTCTCAACCAATGCAACGATGCCTCGCCCCTCACCCGCACCCTCGACTCTGTCCCAATCGCCTTGCACAAAGAACGGCTGCCCGTGCAGCGACTGCTCAAAAGCAATCGTTCCGTTTGGACCAGGCTTCTCGACGCCTGAAGAAACGACGTTAGGAATGTTGACCGTCAGACGAAACGGCGCCGTGTCTGCACCGCGGACGGAATACGGCGTGTTGGGCATCGGGTACCAAAACGAGAGCGGCAGAAACTGCGTTCCGATCGGACTGATCGCGGTGAGCCCGCTGTTGCTCTCGACTGCAAGCGCGTAAGTCACGGCAACTGTCACATTGCCATTCGGAGCGACTGAAGACGGGAGTGCGATCTCGATTCGCTGAAGATCTCCACGCGGCTCTGTACCTGGTCTAAACGATCCGGCGGCGCCGCCAACGGTCACAGACTTGACGCTGGCTTTTGAATTGAGACGGACGGTCAGGGTGCGACCTGGACCACCACCAACGTTCGTTG
>DASSEB010000512.1:0-4265 GCA_035696765.1 Pyrinomonadaceae bacterium
ATTTCCTCCTTGGTTCAGATTCAGAATTACGACCCTGCGCTACCGCGCTCGGTCCTGTTGTTGGCCAGGCTCACTACCGACCAGCGCCAGCTGGTTGTCCTTGTTCTTTGCCATGATTCCCTCCTTTGGCTTCCAGAAAACCTCACTTAGTGGTGCACGAGGACCGGTACAGGACTGTTGCGCAGCAAATAATCCGTAGTGGTTCCAAGCGCAAGGCTGTCCGCCAGCCGATTGTCGTAGGCGCCCATCACCATCAGATCGCACCCGATCTCTTTCGCATGCTCGATAATCACTGCGTGGCTGTCGCCGGTCAGGTAATGAGTGCTCAAGCGAACCGGGTAATCCTTGAAGTAAGAAACGACGTCTTTCAACGCCGTCGTCGACTCGCCTGCTTCGACCATTTGCACTGCATCCACGTCCATTTCCAGGGCGGCTGTCAAACGTGCCAGCATTTTCATTGCCTCACGCGCGGCGGCGCTGCCGTCGTAAGCCAGCAAAGCCCGTCGAAATTCTCGACACTGCAAACCGGTCAACAGCACCGGACGGTTGACCTTTCGCACTAGTTTCTCGGCTACTGATCCGAGAAACCCCGTTTCGAACTCTTCATCCTCGCCCCGCGCACCTATGACCAACAGATCCGCGTCGACCGATGCGTCGGCAACGATCTTCACGACATTTCCTGTTTGAAGATGGGTCTGGCAGGTCACGCCATAGCGTTCACAGATACTGGCTGCGCGCTTGAGAGCTTCATTCCCTTGCTTGCGGTAATAGTCGCGCACTCGGTCGGCGATTCCTTCGGAAGGAAAACTCTCGAGAATCTCCGAAATGTTTCTAATGAAATGGCCCGCGAGGCGGCGCGCATCGATCACGTAAAGCACGGTTATCCGAGCGCGCAACCGAGCTGCGAGCCAGGCGCCACACACAGTTGCAACATCGGCATGGACGGAACCATCAGTCGCGATTAGCAGCGTAGAAATTCCTGAATGCTCGCCATTGCTATTCATCACTTACCTTTCAACCGACCCCAGATACTGATGAATGAACTGCACCGCCGTGGCGCCTTCGCCAACGCCGGCTGCCACACGTTTGACGGAACCGTGCCGCACGTCTCCGGCCACGAAGATTCCTGGCTGGCTGGATTCAAGCCAGTAAGGGTCGCGATCGAGCTGCCATTTTTTGGGGAAATGATCATTATCATCGACTTGGGAAAGATCAGGACCCGTGAGAATGAATCCGTGATCATCGCGACGGACGACGTTTTCAAGCCAGTCCGTGTGCGGAAGCGCGCCAATAAAAATGAATAGCGCGTTAGTCGCCAGCGTTTCTTTCTGATTCTTCTCTGCATCGAAAATCGTGATCGCTTCGAGCCGGTCTTCACCGCGCACTCCGACGACGGTGGTTCGCAGACGCACCTTGATGGTCGGCGTGTTTTTGATCTGATCGATCAGGTAGCGCGACATACTTTCGTCGAGGGTCTCGCCGCGCACAAGCATCGTCACGGTGCGCGCATAACGCGAGAAGTAAACTGCGGCCTGGCCCGCTGAGTTTGCGCCGCCAACGAGATAGATGTCTTCGTTGCGACAGAAAAACGCCTCAGCTAAAGTTCCGCCGTAATAAACTCCGGCGCCGACCAATCGATCGATCCCCGGCACATCAAGACGTCGCCATTGGACCCCCGTAGCGAGCAAAACAACATGGCTCCTCAGCTGCTTACCATCACTCAACGTGACGATCGGAGTCGATCCTTCAACTCGCAGATTTGAAACGATCTGCGGACTAATTATTTCGACCTCGAACTTCTTCGCCTGGGCAACGGCACGACGAGCCAAATCAGCGCCGCTCAGGCCCGCGGGAAAGCCGAGATAGTTTTCGATCATCGAACTCAATCCCGCCTGGCCGCCCGGTGCGGCACGTTCGACCATCACGGTACGCAGGCCCTCACTCGCTCCATAAACTGAAGCGGCCAGGCCGGATGGACCACCACCGACGATCACGAGGTCGTAAAAGTCGCCCTCCGGACGCACCTTCAGTCCAATCCTTTTTGCGATCTCGGCGTTTGTAGGCTGCGTAAGTTTGGTGCCGTCGGGAAAGATGACCACTGGCAAGCCTGAAGGCTTCGCTTCAGAATCGCCCAACAGGCGCCGGGCTTCCTCATCACGATCAACTTCAAGCCACTCGAATGGAACACAATTGCGAGCCAGAAAATCGCGAACCTGGTGCGCTTCCGGTGAGAAGCGTGACCCGATTACTCGCAGGTTCTCGATGTCAAAACGTGATTCCCAATCCGCGATCAGGTCGTCAAATACAGGATAGAGCTTATGATCCGGAGGCCGACATGGCTTGACCAGATAGTCATCGATCCGAAATTCCCTCAGTGTCTGAATGATTTTTTCACTCTCATCGAATGCTGTGAGCAAGACGCATTTTGCATCTTCAAATATCGCGCATGCCTTTTTCAGGAGTTCGACTCCGTCCATGTCACGCAAGTTATGGTCGGCCAGTACAACCGCAACTCGCTGCCTGTCTTTCCCCAACTGATGCAGCGTCGCAAGCGCCTCCTCACCTGACGACGCAGTGATAACTCGATAACGCCGTCCGTACCTTCGCTCGAGGTCTCGCTGAATCTGGTTCAAGAGATCCTCGTTATTGTCGACTAT
This sequence comes from Pyrinomonadaceae bacterium, assembly GCA_035696765.1. Taxonomy (GTDB): domain Bacteria; phylum Acidobacteriota; class Blastocatellia; order Pyrinomonadales; family Pyrinomonadaceae; genus PSRF01. The sequence goes on from DASSEB010000512.1 coordinate 2,658, forward strand.
AAGTAGAACCGGCTTTTCCATAAGTCACGCGTTAGCTGCCACAGCTTCTGGTTGTTGCTCGGCTCCTTTCGTCTCAAACGTGAACTGATTGTCCTTCCAATCAACAATCACTTTATCGCCGTCCTTAATCTGGCCAGCCAGTAATCGCTTTCCAAGCGGCGTCTCCAATTCCTTCTGAATCGCTCGTTTTAATGGGCGCGCTCCGTAGACAGGGTCATAGCCTTCGCGTGCGAGGTGAGTTTCCGCCCTCGGTGTCAATTCGATACTGATGTGCCTTTCAGCCAGACGGGAGCGCAGACGTTCAAGCTGGGTCTGAAGAATCTTCTTGAGATCCTCTTCCGTGAGCGAATGGAAAACCACGATCTCATCAACACGATTCAGAAATTCAGGACGGAAGTGATGGCGCATTTCCGTTAACACAGCTTCCTTCATGCGATCGTAAGCGACTGAATCAGTCTTGCCGCTAAACTCCAGAATCCTGTCCGAACCGATGTTCGAAGTCATGATGATGACTGTGTTCTTAAAGTCGACGATGCGCCCCTGACCATCAGTCAAGCGACCGTCATCAAGGATCTGCAGCAGAATATTGAATGCGTCGTGGTGGGCCTTTTCGATTTCATCAAACAGAATCACCGCGTAAGGTCGCCGTCGTACTGCTTCTGTTAGTTGTCCGCCTTCTTCGTAACCGACATATCCGGGCGGGGCGCCGATTAGCCGCGAGACCGCATGCCTCTCCATGTACTCAGACATATCGATGCGGATCATTGCCTGCTCGTCGTCGAACATGAACTCGGCAAGCGTGCGAGCGAGTTCCGTTTTGCCGACACCGGTTGGTCCGAGGAAGATGAAAGAACCGATTGGTCGGTTCGGATCTTTCAAACCCGATCGAGCACGTATAACGGCATCGGCAACCGCCTCTACTGCCTCGTTCTGTCCGATCACGCGCTTGTGCAGGTGCTCGCCGAGTTGCAGGAGCTTCTCGATTTCACCTTGCATCAGTCTTGAAACTGGTACGCCGGTCCAGCGGCTCACTACCTCTGCGATATCTTCTTCATCAACTTCTTCCTTGAGCAGACGTGAGGAGCCTTGCTTCTTCTGCAGCAGTTCTTCCTCGGACTGCAGCCGTCGCTCCAGATCGGCGAGTTTGCCGTAACGCAGTTGCGCTGCTTTGTTCAGATCGTACGCGCGCTCAGCCTGCTCGATCTCAATCCGAGTTTGATCTATCTCCTGGCGCAATTTGCGTAGACGTTCAACCGCCTGGCGCTCGACTTGCCACTGTGAGCGGAGAGCATCGGCTCGAGCTTTGAGATCAGCCAGTTCCTTCTCCAACTTGTCCAAACGGTCTTTCGAAGCTTTGTCCTTCTCCTTCTTTAGAGCCTCGCGCTCGATCTCTAACTGCATTACCCGTCGCTGTACTTCATCCAACTCAACAGGAACACTCTCGATTTCAGTGCGCAGCCGAGCCGCGGCTTCGTCGACGAGATCGATGGCTTTGTCGGGAAGGAAACGATCGGCGATGTAGCGATGAGAGAGGACTGCGGCGGCAACCAGCGCGGAATCTTTGATGCGCACGCCGTGATGGACCTCATATCGTTCGCGCAGACCTCG
>DASSEB010000513.1:0-16487 GCA_035696765.1 Pyrinomonadaceae bacterium
CGGTTTTACGAGTCCTTCTGATTCCTGGCCCACGACCGCGCACTCCAACACCGCTTGATGCTGCAACAAACAATTCTCAATCTCCGCGGGCGCGACGAACACGCCTGAAACTTTCAACATGTCGTCAGTGCGGCCGTGATACCAGTAGTAACCATCCTCGTCGACGTGAAACTGGTCGCCGGTCGTGCACCAGTCGCCCGCAAAAGTCTCCTTCGACTTCTCGTGCGCGTTCCAATAACAGAGCGCAGCCGAGTCGCCTTTTATCCGCAGTGTTCCCATCTCGCCGGTAGCGACCTCTTTTTCCTCAGCATCGACAATCCTGGCCTCGTAACCTTCGACGATGCGCCCGAGACTGCCTGGCTTGATGTCGCCCGGACGGTTGGTGATGTAGATGTGAAACATCTCGGCTGATCCGATGCCGTCGCAGATGTCCACACCGAAGACGTTCATCCAACGTTCGTAAAGTTCCTTCGGTAGCGCTTCGCCCGCCGAATAGCAGAATCGCAGGCTCGAAAGATCTTCGGCTAAAGCGCCGGGTACGTTCAGCATCGAGTTGATCATCGTGGGCACTGTCGTGAGAATCGTCGGTCGATAACGCTTGATGACTTCAAACATCTTTTCCGCAGTCGATCGTTCCGAGAAGAGCGCTGTTGCCCCGCCGACGGCGAACGGAAAAAGCAAGTTTGTGCCGGTGGCATATCCGAAAAAGAGTTTGGGAACCGAGACCGTGAGATCTTCAGCGGAAACGCCCATCGTCGCCTTTGCGAATACTTCCGTGTTGAAAGGCAGATCGTGCTGAAGATGGACCGCGCCTTTTGGATGGCCGGTCGAGCCTGACGTGAACAGCCAGATCGCGATGTCGTCACGACGAGTATCCGCTGGTGAACATTCCCGCGGAGCGTCGTTTACGGTTTCATTGAAGCCCGCCCAACGGACGTTTTTAGTCTCAGGTAATTCAGCCGTATCGCCTACGAAGAGGACGCTGCGCAAATAGCTGCTACTCGCCGCTGCTTCGGCAAACGTTTTCAGCAGTGACGCATGAACGACTGCAACGCGCGCGCGCGTGTAATCGAGGTAATACTCGTAATCGGCGACGGGCAACAGCGGATTGACCATCGTGATCACCGATCCAATCCGCGCCGCGCCGAACCACGTCCACACAAACTCCGGACAATCAGGCAGGACCAGGAGCACTCGATCCTCGATGTCCGCGCCACAGTCACGCAACGCGTTTCCCGCTTTGTTCGAGAGTTGCGCAACTTCTCCGTAGGTCCAACTTCGCTCTTCAAAATACAGGCAGACTTTATTCTCCCGGCCTTCCTCGAGATTGTGATAGAGGAAGTAGTCGGCCATGTTGAACCGTTCAGGAAACAATGTGAGCGCCTACGCTTTCTTGCCGGCCTCTGACTGAAAAATATTCTCCAAAAACTTCGCAAGCGCCGCCTCGTCTTCGGGAGTGCTTGAATTGAACTTCACCGCAAAACCGATCTCCGACGCCTCGTTAACAACTTCGGCCCAGAAGTTAACTGTCTGTAGTTTTGTGAGATGAATCTCCAACGACACGAGCTCTTTTAACTCAACCTTGCCGCCGGTAAGCACGAAGCATCCTTTGCGGCTGAGATCGGTCACGGTTCCATTGTCGCGCGAGAGCACGCCTTCCCAGCGGGCCGGCAAATTCACCCGCGCACGCGGCGCAGATCTTCTGTCTTTCTCCATTGTCAGTCCTGCGACATTCAGTAATTAATGTGCAAACGGACAGCCACCATCGCCGTGAGTAAGATCGAGATAGGTCCGCGCTTCCCAAAGTTCGGGAAAGAACTTCTTGTCGAGTGTGGTCTTGAGATAACCGATACCTTCCGAGCCGCCGGTGCCGCGCTTCGCGCCAACCATGCGCTCGACCATTTTTATGTGATGCGAGCGCCAGAGCGAGAAGTATTCATCGTGCTCGAGCAGCGCTTCGGCGAGTTGAAACTCTTCGTAACGCTCCTCGAAGTGAGTAAGCACCTCGAGCACCGCTCGCGTGCGTTCGTCATACGCCTTCTTCTGTTGCGCCGGATCGGCGTCGGCGGGCGTGGGCGGAGCGCTAAGACCACGACGCTGAAGTACGCGATAGAAACAGTCTCCCAGCGAAGGATTGTTCATTCGTGCTTGCAGGCGTTCGAATGCAAACTCGTCGCTCGAGAATTCTCGAAGGATACCTTTGTCTTTCAACCCTGACGAAAACTCGATCTCGCGAAATTGCATCGACTGAAAACCACTCGCAGGATTGAGCTGATCGCGAAAAGCGAGAAAACTGATCGGCGTCATGCCTTCAAGAATGTGAATCTGGTTCACGAGTAATTTTTCGATCTCCACCACTCGTTTCAAAGCGCGGGTGGCAGACGGGACGTGATCTTCTTCCATCAACACAATCGCCGCATCGAGCTCGTGCAGGACCTGTTTGAACCACAGTTCGTACGCCTGATGCACGGTTATGAACAGCAGTTCGTCGTGATGTGCCGGAGTCGAAAGACAATCCTGAAGGTTAATCAGATCCTGGACGCGAAGGTACTTGTTGTAAGAGAGAGGCGCATTCTCGCCGTAGTTCTTCGACATTAAAATGCAGCTCCCGCCGTCTCATGTTCTCGATAGCTTTCCGAGTCGCCGATCTTCTTCATTTCTTGAATCACGAGTTCCAACTCGTTGTCCGTGGTGTAGAAGTGAGGCGAGATGCGAATGCCCGCGCCGGGCCGGTAGTCGACGATGAACTCGCGTCGAATGAGCTCTTTTGTCATCGCCGCGGCGTGTTCGTGTGCCACCGTGATGGTCCCGCCGCGCTGCGTGACATCTCTCGGACTCGTTACTGTGAAACCGGCTTCCTCCGCGAGCTCGATCAGGTAATCAGTCTGGCGCATGCTCTTCGCACGAATCTTTTCGACGCCAATCTGATTGATGATCTCGTAACCTGATTGTGCTGCGTACAGCGCCGGAATTGCAGGCGAGCCGTGCAGGAACCTCGTGATGTTACTGGCGTAACGGAATTCGGTAGCGAACGTGAACGGCGCCTCGTGGGCCATCCAACCCGTCGTTTTGGGTTCCAACGTGGCCTGCAAATCGGGTCTGACGTACAGGTAGCCGGCGCCTGGTCCACCACAGAGCCATTTGACCGAGCCGCCGGTCGCAAAGTCAGCATTCAGATCTTTGACGCTGAATGGAACCGTGCCGGCCGATTGATAGGTGTCGAGCACAACCATCGCGCCGACTTCATGTGCTCGTTCGATAATCGCTCTGGCGTCCTGAAGAAACGCGCTCTTGAACAGAACGTGAGAGAAGGGAACCAGCAGCGTTGTCTCATCTATCGCCGCCAGCATTCGTTCCAGCGGCACAGTGATACCGTCGTCCGATTTTACAGTTTCGATTTTTAGCTTCCCGTCACGAGCATGGGCTTCGTAGACGTACATCACCGAAGGGAAGTTGAGTTCCGAATAGACGATCTTGTTCCGCTGCGGCGTTGGTTCAAGACACGAGAGCACGAGGGATTGGCAGATCGAGACGTTCTGGTGCATGACCACAGTTCGCGGATCGGCGCCGATGATGCGAGCGATCTCATCGCCGAGTGTGACCGGCATGTCCCACCACCCTTCGGCCCAGGCGCGCACGCCTCGGGTCGCCCACGTTTCGGCGTACTCGTGGAGACGTTCATAGGTGGCTTTGGGCATCGCCCCGAGACTGTGCGAGATCAGGTAAACGGTCTTATCGAGTATCGGAAACTCGCTGCGCCACTTCAGTAACTCATCAGACAAACAGGTCGTCCCTCCTGACGCTAACTGTAACAGATTACGCATATCCGCGTAATCCGTGTAATCTGTCGGAGAACATGTGGAAGTTTCCCCGTCCTATCAAACACAAGATTTTGGAAACACGCTGGCCCTCGGCCGAAGAGGCGGCGCGATCGAGGCTGTACAGCCCGATTGCGATTGGCAGTCTTGAAGCACGCAGCCGGACTTGGGTGCCCGCGATGGTGCCCTGGCGCGCTACGGACGACGGGTTTGTTACGCAGCAGAATCTTGATTGGTACGGTCGCTTCGCGGAAGGCCGGCCTGGAGTGCTCGTGGTTGAGGCGACGGGCGTGCGCGACATTCCGAGTGGTCCTTTGCTTCGCATCGGCGACGATCGTTTCATTCCGGGTTTGCGGAAGCTCGTCGACGTGGTGCGGGAAGCGAGTGAAGGACAGACGCTGCTGTTTATCCAGATCATCGATTTCCTCGCGGTGAAGCGCCGTCCAGAGCGAGCGAAGTATTGTCAGCGTTTTCTGGAGGTTGGCGAGCATCATCGTCGTGCGTTGGCCGAAGTCACGGAGCGAGAGGCGTGGCTGAAGGCTTCGGATGATGAAGTGCGCGAGTTTCTGTTGAATGCGGGCGATGAAGTTGTTGAGGCCGTGTTGAAGCCGCGCGAACTGGAGGCTTTGCAGTTTGGCTATCGCGAGCGTGTTACGGACATGCACCTGAAACACGTTCGCGATCTGCCTCACGAACTGCCCGAGATCTTTGCAGCGGCTGCTGCGCGTGCGCGCGAGGCTGGGTTCCATGGAGTTGAGCTTCACTATGCGCACGCGTACACGATGGCGGGTTTTTTGAGCGCGCAGAACGATCGCACGGATGGTTACGGCGGATCGCGAGAGAATCGCGTTCGCTTGCCGCTCGAGGTTTATCGCGCTGTGCGCAATCGCGTGGGTGATGATTACGTTGTTGGCGTGCGGTTTCTGGCTGATGAAGTGATTGCCGGTGGCAGTCGAGTCGAAGACGCCATCTACTATGCGCGTGAATTTGCCGCGGCTGGATTTGATTTCCTGTCGCTCTCGAAGGGCGGCAAATTCGAGGACGCGCAACAGCCAAAGGTGGGCCAGGCCGTCTATCCGTACACGGGCCAGAGCGGATATGAGTGTATGCCGACAGTGCTTTCGGATGAGGTTGGTCCGTTTGGGCGTAGCGTTCCGCTCGTCGCGGCGATCAAGCAGGCGATCAATGACGCCGGGTTTTCGACCCCCGTGGTTGCGACGGGAGGGATATCGACGTTCGAGCAGGCCGAAGAGATCTTGCGCAAGGGTCAGGCGGATATCGTTGGCATGGCGCGGCAGGCGCTTGCCGATCCGGATTGGTTTGTGAAGGTGAGACTTGGTCGTGGTGATGAAGTGCGTCGTTGCACATACACGAATTACTGCGAAGCACTGGACCAGGCGCACCGGCCGGTTACGTGTAAGTTATGGGACCGCGTCGATCTCGATGAGCCGGGGATTGCGACTGTTGATGACGGCAGGCGTCGTCTGGAGCCACCGCATTGGACCACGGATTAACGGGGATTTTTGGCGGATTCGTATTGTGTGATGAATTCAGGGTCGCGGCGTTTTAGGTCGTCGTACGTCACTCGCCCGCTGCGCGTCATGAGGGTGAAGGCAAGCTCCAACGGGCTCAGGTGAAGGTAGCGTCCTGCGTTCTCGAACCAAATCATGCTTTCGAAAGCTGCTGCCTGGTAGTCTTCGATTACGGGTCGACGTTTTGCGGTGAAGTGCGCCAGCGCCTCGTTCACGTTTGTCGTCTCCTGAAACGACTCCGCGAGCGCAACAGCATCTTCCATCGCGAGCTTGGTTCCCGAGCCGATGGAGAAGTGCGCCGTGTGCAGTGCGTCACCGATCAGCACAACGTTTTCAAAAAACCAGTTCCGGTTTTTTACGAGCAGGAAGTTGATCCACTTTGAGTTGTTCGAAAGCAGTTTGTGCCCACCAAGATCGGCGGCGAAAACCTCGCCGAGATACTCGAGAGTGTCATCGCTGCCCATTTGTTCGAAGCCTGCTTTGTCCCATGTCTCCGGATCACATTCGACAATAAACGTGCTCGTCGTTGCGTTGAATTTGTAGGAGTGTGCGGCAAACACTCCGGCGCTGTTTTCACGAAAGGTCAGCGTGAGACCGTGGAATAGCTGATTCGTTCCATACCAGATGTATCGATTCGCACGCAGATCAAGCTCAGGCTGCAACTGTTCGACGTAATGCAGTCGCACCGTGCTGTTGACTCCGTCAGCACCTATCAACAGGTCGCGGTCGTTTCGCAACGATTCGATGTTATGAATCTCGCTGCGAAATTTGATCTCAACTCCGAGCTGCTCCGCTCGTCGCTGGAGGATTTTTAGCAACTGGAGCCGCGCAATTCCCGAAAAGCTATTGCCGTGAATGGAGACCTTCGCGTTTCGATGAACTACATCGACATTGTCCCACGCAGCGAACTCTCTCGTGATCTCAGCATGCGAATCTTCATCCGCCGCGCGCAGGTTCGCAAGCGTTTTGCCTGAGAACACCACACCCCATCCAAACGTATCATCCGGACCATTGCGCTCATAAATCCTGATCTGATGCGACGCGTCCGCCTTCTTCATCAGAATCGCGAAGTACAACCCCGCCGGTCCACCGCCGATGATGTTGATCTTCATAAGTTAGCCACAAAGAGGCACAAAAGGCACAAAATCATTGTTCCTTCAGGAGTTGTCCGGCGATCACGAGCTTCTGGATTTCTGAGGTGCCTTCGTAGATGCGCAAGGCGCGGACGTCGCGATACAGCCGCTCGACCACACTGCCGCTCACCAGACCGGCGCCGCCGTGAATTTGGACTGCGCTGTCGATGATTCTGCCTGCGGCTTCGGTTGCAAACAACTTCGCCTCGCTGGCTTCGCGAGTAAATCTGCCCTCGGCCGTGTCTCGCGCGTAGGCAGCGCGATAGACAAGCAGTCGCGCGGCGTCGAGCTCGGTGATCATGTCCGCCAGCTTTGCCTGGACCAGTTGATGTTCGGATAGAAAGCGTCCGAACTGTTTGCGCTGCGATGAATAGCGAACTGCCTCGTCGAGCGCGCGACGCGCCATGCCGCACGCTGCCGCGCCCACACTCGCGCGAAACGTATCGAGTGTTGCCATTGCGAGCCGAAAGCCGTCGCCGTCGTTTCCAATCATATCTTCGGCGGGCACGCGACAGTCGTTGAAAGCGATCTCGCCGATCGGATGTGGCGCTATCAACGGCGTGCGTTCGACCACACTGAAGCCTTGCATCTTTGAACCGACCACAAACGCCGACAACACAGCACGACCATCTTCGCGCGTGCCGGTGCGTGCAAAGACTGTGTAGACGTCTGCGATGCCGGCGTTGGAGATAAAACGCTTGCGACCGTTGATGACGTAAGTGTCGCCTTCAAGGCGAGCTGTAGTTTGAATCGCAGCGACATCGGAACCTGCCTCGGGCTCAGTCAGCGCAAACGCGGCGATAGCCTTTCCACTAGCCGCTCGCGAGAGCCAAAACTCGCGCACGTGGTCCGGCGCAGAGTGGGCGATCGCGTAAGTACCGAGACCTTGCATGACAAACGCCAGATCGGCGAGTGCAGAAGAGTAAGCAAGTTCTTCACGAATCAAACAGAGGGAACGCACGTCGATCTTTGACTGTGCCACTGAGTGCTTCAAAATCCCAGCCTGCGCGAGGAGGGTTACAAACTGTCGCGCGGTGGTCTCTGCATCCTGTTCGGACGCGGCGCGCGGTTCTATCTCCTGCGCGGCAAACTGCGCCATACCGGCAGCGAGATTGAGATGTTCAGGCGTGAAAAATGGGAGTTGAGAGATTAAACGATCCATCGTTTATGTGAATTTTTGTGGCCCAATCATTTACTGAAATTTCGCGGCCCGCTTCGCGACGAAGGCTTCGTACGCCTCACGATAATCCGGATGCTGCATGCAGATCGCCTGCGCTTGCGCTTCGCTTTCGAGCGCCGCTTGCAAGTCCATGTCGAGCTCACGATTGAGCATCTCTTTTGTCTTGGCTAGCGCGAACGCCGGTCCACGCGCCAATCGTTCTGCGAAGCTGCGCGTGGCCGTGGCCAGTTCACTTGCAGGCACTACGCGATTGTAGAGTCCGATTCGTTCAGCTTCAGCGGCGCTAACGAAGTCGCCCGTGTAAAGCATTTCGGTAGCTTTGGAAAGTCCGACCACGCGCGGCAGGAGATACGACGCCGCCATGTCCGTACCGGCGAGACCCACCTTCACAAACAAGAAAGCTATTCTCGCCTCTTCGCTCGCAATGCGCAGATCGGCAGCAAGCGCGATGCATGCGCCGGCGCCTGCAGTCGTGCCGTTCAAACTTGCAATCACCGGTTTCGGCAGCGCGCGCATGTTCTGCACTAGCTCGCACGTCATGCGCGTGAACTCGAGCAGTCCTTCCATGTTGCGACTGAACAACTCGCCGATGATGTCGTGCACGTCTCCGCCGGAACAGAATGCCTTTCCGGTGCCGGTGATGACGACGACACGAACTTCACGCTCTTCTCGCAAAGCCGCAAACGCGTCGATCAACTCGCGATACACTTCAAACGTCAGCGCATTCAAACGCTCGGGACGATTCAGCGTGATAGTTGCAATGCCGAGCTGGTCCTGCTCGTAAAGAAAGGAGGTTGGTTGTTTCATGCGGGTAATACCGCCATGCCTTCGATTTCGACTTTCGCCCCGTCGTCGAGCAATCCGGCGACCTGGACCAGGACCATCGCCGGGAAGTGTTTGCCCATGTGTTTTTGGTAGCGCTTGCCAACGTCTCGAGTGCGTTCGCAGTATTCGATTTTGTTTGTCACATAAATTACGAGCCGCGCGATATCAGTCGCCTTTCCCCCGGCCGCTTTCAGCACTGCCATCACATTATCGAGTGCTTTGTCGAACTGTTCCACAAAATCATCGCTGACGATCTTTTGTTTTTCGTCCCACGCGATTTGGCCCGCGATGAAAAGCAGCTTGCCTCCTGCGTCTGTGAGGAGCCCGTTTGAGTAACCACTCGGCGCTCCGAGAGACTCGGGATTGATCACTGTGAATGCCATGGCCACAGGTTAATTGTTGAGAAGGGATTAGTAAATAGGTCCAAACAAAAGAGCCGCCGAGGTGGCGGCTCTTCGATCAGCATTGACGCTGTGTTAGAGAAGCTTGTCCAATCGCGAAGCAAGTTGACCGGCAAGATTACCGCTGGGATCGAGTCCTCCGATCGGTGCACCAGACATGTTGCCCTCTTTGTCCAGTATCACTATCGATGGCAGCTGGTCCACCCCGAATTTTTTCGAGACTACGCCGTCATGGTCTCGCAGTACAGTGACTTTCAAACCGTGCTTCTGTGCAAACGCTCGCAATTGTTCGTTGCTCGCGAAATTCTTCGACTTGGGATCGTCGGATTCCGTGCTGACCCAGTAAACCACGACGCCGCGATTGCTGTATTCGTCCGCGAGCTTTCTCACGCCCTCGAGTTGGGTTTTTGACAACGGCAGCCACGAGGCGCCAAACGCCAGCACCACCACTTCGCCACGAAGGCTTCCGGAGGTAACGGTCTGACCATCCGTCGACGGCAGTGAAAACTCAACCGCCTGGCCGCGGCTTTGCGCGTAAACGCTGAACCCCGCAAGCACCGCCATTAGCCCGGCCAGGATCCGTTTCTGTGTATTTAGAACCATCTTTCTCCTTCGCCGAACGCTTCTAGTGGCGCTCGACTGGTGCATTAGATGAGGGCGTCCAGGGTTTCGTTGGTCTTCTTACAGTTCGGGCGCCGGTTGGCCGGTCGCCTCCTCATGCAGGGCACGGTAATCATCCCACGTATCCATGTCGCGGGCAATGAAAGGCGAGTCGACGGAAACGCGTTTGACGGCTTCGGAATGGGCGTCGAAGAGGGCCCTCAACCCTTGTTTTGAACCCAGATTGAGCAACTCAGCCTTGAAGCTGAGATCAACCAGAACGGGATGGCCGCCGCGGCCTCGCCAGGTTGGTATTATCAACCGAGCGCCTTTTTTCCACTCGTCGATCAGATGGGATACCACCGTCGCGGGAACGGCCGGGTGATCCGAGAGGGCAATCAAGGTCGCCTCGGCGGTCGCGGGAAGTTGCTCAATTCCCGCCGCGATGGAAGCTCCCATCTCGCTGCTCGGATCGGGATTAACAGCGAATGTGACGCCGGTTATTTTTTTGCGAATGTCGCCGGCCCGGTGGCCGAGCACGACGACAATCGTTTCGACACCGCCTTCACGCAAGTAGTCGATACAGCATTCGACGACTGTTTTGTTTCCGAAGGGAAGCAGTGGTTTGAACGCGCCCATGCGGCTGGACTGGCCGGCGGCGAGGAGAATTGCGGCACAGGATTTCACACGATTATGTTGTAAGGTCTCGCAACGCGCGCAGCGTGTACTGTCGCGCCATTTGCTTGCGCCATTGATAGACGAAGTCAGTGTTGTCGAGTGGCCGGGCTTTAACGTACGCCGCTTCGGCAGCAGCCACGATCTGATCGTCTGCTAACGGTTTTCCGATCAGCACGCTCGCAGCTTCTTTAATTTGCACCGGAGCGGGTGCGATGCCGCCGAGCACGATGCGAGCGTCTTTCACGGCGGTGTTGTCGGTTGCGATCCAGGTAGCAACGCCGAGCACGGGAAAGTCGAACGCGCCGCGCCGTCGAAGTTTTTGATACGAAGCACGCCAGCCGTTCGTTGGTGGCAGTTGAATATCGACGAGCAGTTCGTCAGGGCGTTTGTGCAGGTAATCGATACCGTCGTCGTTGTATAACCCGGCTGCGTCAATCACGCGCTCGCCGAGTGTTGAGACGAAACGTAATTTGGCGCCGATTGCGACCATTACGGGGACCAGGTCAGATGATTGCACGGCCCAACACTTCGAGCTTCCGGGCGCGACCCAGCACACGTCGCCGTCTTTCTTGAGGCAGAAGTTGATCCCTTTGCGCCATTCGTAATTCTGATCGTAGTAGTTGCAGCGTGTGTCGAGCAGGAGATTGCCGCCGATCGTGCCCATGTTTCGCAGTATCGGAGTGGAGATAGTGCGAGCGGCTTTTGCGATGACGGGATAGTCACGATTGATGATCGGGTGTTCGCAGATGTCTGTGAGGGTTACCGAGGCGCCGATGCGCAAGCCATGACTGCCATCGCCGGTGATCTGGTTGAGTTCCGCGAGGCGCATGACGGAGATGACGGTCTTCGGCATCTGCTGCCGGCGCTTCATGTTTGGATACAGATCAGTACCGCCCGCGACGAACTGCCCCGCCGGCCCCACGCCAGCCATGAGCTTCACCGCCTCCGCGATGGTCTGCGGAGTGACGTATTCAAATTTGGGCAATCGCATCATCGGTCATTACCAAATGATTCGCCACAAAGAAGCACAAAAGGCACAAAAATTAAGGTAATCCTTTGTGCTTTTTTGTGGCTGAATACATTTGAGGCAAAGCGCTTCATATCAAGAATGCACCGCTACGCGTGGCATCTCGCGGCCGTCGCCTCCTTCGTCCGGTGTCAATACTCGCAATGGCTCGGGCCAATCGACTAAGGGAATTGAAGCGGGGCCGAAGCGTCCGTCACGGCCGCGTGCTTTGTCTTTCAACGCTCGCAGGACCTTCTCCGGCGTGATCGGGACTTCATCGATGCGCACACCCACCGCATTATAAACTGCGTTCGCCACTGCCGGGGGTACGGGAAGCAGCGGGCCCTGGCCCACTTCCTTCGCACCGTATGGTCCATTCGGATCGGGATCTTCGATCAAGTAAGTCTTGACGTCGCACATCTCCATCGTCGTTGGGCTCTTGTACTCCAACATCGATGGAAACTTGTGCACCACATTGCGGTTCTCGCGATACACCATCTCCTCCATCAGGATCTCGCCGAGTCCCATGTAAACACTGCCTTCAACCTGGCCCATCACCAGCATCGGATTGATCGAGCGGCCAATGTCGTGTGCAATCCAAACGCGTTCGACGACGACGATTCCCGTGTCAGGGTTTACATCGACCTCAGCAACTGCCGCCGAGTAGCTGTACGCCGGCGATGGTCCAACGCCAGACCCTTTGTACCTGCCGGGTGAACGCGGCGGTGAATACGAACCAACCGTTCCGATTGTCCCAAACTTCGACTCCGCGAGGACAATCGCTTCCGCAAACGTCACGCCGACGTCAGGATTCTCAACATCAAACACACGTCGCTCAGCCAGCGAGATATTCTCGATCGGCACACCGAGCTTCTCAGCAACTGCCATCACCAGCAGTTCACGTGCTCGCTCCGCCGCCTGAATCGCCGCATTGCCCGTCATCAACGTAACGCGGCTCGAATAACTCCCGAGATCCACTGGGGTCAGATCCGTGTCGGCAGTGACGACGCGAATGTCGAATGGATCAATCCCCAAAACTTCCGCGACGATGTAGGCGAGTATAGAATCCGAGCCCTGGCCGATATCTGTCGAGCCACACATGACACACACGCCGCCCTGTCGGTCGAGTCGAAGCTGCACTCCTGACTGCGGCATGTTGTTCCAGTAAATCGGCAAACCGGCGCCACAGATATACGAACTGCACGCGATCCCGATGCCTTTGCCAAACGGAAGTTTTCGATTGCTCTGATCCCAACCGGAAAAGCGTTCCTTCCAGCGCGAGCCTTCGACGACTTTGTCGATGCATTGGCCCAGACCCATGCTGCCGATCCGCAGGTAATTAGCAGTTACAGAATTCGGAGCGACGAGATGCTTGCGCCGGATCTCGACCGGGTCGATTCGCAGTTGCTCAGCAATCTTGTCGAGGTGAACTTCCAACGCATAACGCGGCTGCGGCGTGCCGTGCCCACGCTTTGGACCACACGGCGCCTTGTTCGTAAATGTACGTATCCCCTGAAACTTGTAGCGCGGCACGTCATACGTCACCGTTTGCAGCGCGCCGCTGTAGAACGTACTCGCGACCCCATAGCTCCCGTAAGCACCGCCGTCGAGATAGGACTGGAAATGCATTGCCGTGATCGCACCGTCGTTCTTCACGCCCGTTTTGACTCTCATCAAGATCGGATGCCGCCCACGATGACAGTAAAAAACTTCCTCCCGCGTCAGCGTCACCTTCACCGGGCGTCCCGTAATCATCGACAACTTGCAAACTACGACTTCATGATTGAACGGATCGCTCTTCCCACCAAACCCGCCGCCGTTCGGCGTCGCGATCACACGAATATGACTGGCCGCCAACCCGAGAACTTTCGCGAGCGCGCGATGCACGTAGTGCGGAGTTTGGGTCGAACTCCAGAGAGTGATCTTTCCGTCTGAATCAAAGTGAGCGACCGCGGCGTGCTGCTCCAACGGCAAGTGTGTGTTGCCTTCGTAGAAGAACGTGTCTTCACGCACGAGATCTGCTTCGCCGAACCCCTCTTCAACGTTTCCAAATTCCAGCGAGACTTTTTTATGAATGTTGCCGCTATCGCCGTAGTCGTGAATACGCGGCTCGTCGATCATGACAGCTTCTTCGATAGTCGAGATCGTGTTGAGCGGCTCGTATTCGACTTCGATCAGGTTCATCGCGTCGAACGCCACGTCTTCGTCGATCGCGGCCACCGCCGCAACCGGATCTCCGATGAAGCGCACCTTGTCGATGCACAGCGCGTGCTCATCCTGACTCACGGGCAGGATGCCGTACGGGACCGGAAAGTCTTTTCCGGTGACCACAGCAAAAACGCCAGGCAGTGCGAGCGCTTTCGAAACGTCGACATTTTTTATGAGCGCATGAGGCAGGTGTGAACGCAGGATCTTGCAAAACAACATGCGCGGCAGAACGATGTCATCCGCAAACTTCGTTTGGCCGGCACACTTCGCCCGCGCATCGACCTTGCGAAACGGTTTGCCTACAACTTTGAGATCGTTTTTAGCCACGGATGACACGGATGAACACGGATTTAATCTAATCCGTACACACTCTCCTTCGGCAACTCAAATTCTTCCCCGCGCATGCGCGCCGCGGCGAGTTCCACCGCCTCGTATATCTTAATGTACCCGGTGCAGCGACAAAGATTTCCTGACAGCGCTTCCTGAATCTCAGCCCGCGAAGGGTTCGGCGACTTCTTCAACAACTCTTCTGCCACAAGCAAAAACCCGGGCGAGCAGTAACCGCACTGCGCCGCGCCGAGATCGGCAAACGTCTGTTGTAACGGATGAAGCCGCGCGCCCTCAGCCATTCCTTCGATCGTTTTTACATCGCGGCCCTCGGCGTCGAGGCCAAGCATCAGGCAGGAGAGGATTGACCGGCCGTCGACAAGCACGGCGCACGTGCCGCATTCGCCCAACTCACACCCATGCTTCGTTCCGGTGAGATTCAGATCTTCACGCAAAACTTCGAGCAGCGTTTTGTGCGGTGCGAAGGCGACCTCGATAACTTCGCCGTTGAGTCTGAAAGCAATGTGTTTCTTATTGTGGCCCTGCACCGTCTTTCTTCTTCACTTTATTCAAGATCGTATTATCAATCAGTCGCGTTTTGCCGACGTAAGCCGCGACCGCGATGAGTGTGGGCCGGTCGTCAAGCCTTTCGAGTTTCTCCAGCGTCTCCGCGTCGGCAACTGTTACGTAATCGAGACGCGCGCGCGGTTCGGCTTCGACTGTCGCACGAATCGTGTCCATAAGTCGATGCGCGTTTCGCTCGCCTTCTTTGTAAGCTTTCTTTGCCTGCTTGAGCGCTTTGTGAATCACCGTCGCCGACTTCTGTTCGTCGGGAGTCAGGTAAAGATTACGAGACGAAATCGCCAGTCCCGAATCCTCACGAACGATTGGCAACACGACAATCTCAGTATCGAACGCGAGATCTTTCACGAGACGACGAATCACGAGCGCTTGTTGCGCGTCCTTTTGGCCGAAGAAGGCGAAGTCAGGCCTGACTGTGTTCAGCAGGATCGTCACGACTGTCGCAACGCCACGAAAGTGGCCGGGCCGCGACGCGCCCTCGAGTTGGTCCGAGAGTCCTTCTACGTTGACGTAAGTCGAAAAGCCCTTCGGATAGATCTCTTCAACTGTCGGCGCGAAGATGTAATCGACGTTGTAATCAGTCAGCAGCGCAGTGTCTTTCGTCAGGTCGCGCGGATAATGTTCGAAGTCTTCACCTGGACCAAACTGCGTCGGATTCACGAAGACCGACACCACCACCACGTCGCACATGCGTCTGGCTTCACGCACTAGACTCAGATGGCCTTCATGGAGAGCACCCATCGTCGGAACGAGGCCCACAGTCCGATCCTGTTCACGACGGATTTTGCGCGCGACGGAACTCATGCGCTGACGACGGTTGATGATCTCCATAATTTGAGGTTGGAATTTAGGACTTCTCGGCCTTTGAGTCTCTCGATGGAATCTCGATCTCCAGTTCCGCGGCAGTCTCAGCGGGTAGACCATACGATTCTGCTTCGGATGGGTAAGTGCCGTTTCTCACGTCGTCGGCATAACGGGTGACTGCGTCGGTCATCACTTCACGCAGGTTCGCATAAGGACGAACGAAGCGCGCTTGTTTGCTAAAGCCCAGACCAAGCATGTCGTGCAGGACCAGCACCTGAATGTCGCAATCAACACCAGCGCCGATTCCTATCGTGGGAATGCTGATGCTTTCAGTGATCATCTTAGCTATCTCGCGCGGTACGACTTCCAGCACGACAGCGAATGCGCCGGCGTCTTCCATCGCTTTTGCATCGTCGATCAATTGTTGTGCAGCCTTCGCAGTTTTGCCCTGCACGCGATAGGCGCCAAGCTGATTGATCGATTGCGGAGTCAAGCCGATGTGGCCCATCACGCTGATCTCCTCGTCGACGAGACGCTTCACGAGGTGAACGCGTTTGTGTCCGCCTTCGAGTTTGATTGCTTCGGCGCCCCCCTCCTTCACGAGTCGTAAAGCGTTTCTGACCGCGTCATCATCGCCGGTGTGAAAAGTTCCATACGGCATGTCGGCAACGAGCAACGCGCGTTGCACGGCCCGCCGCACGGCCTTCAAATGGATCAGGATTTCCTCGAGCGTCACGGGCACGGTGTTGCCGTATCCCAAAACGACATTGCCGAGACTGTCGCCCACGAGGATGATGTCGATACCGGCTTCGTCCAGGATGCGCGCGGTCGGGTAATCGTACGCCGTCAGACAAACCAGCCGTTCGCCGCGTTGTTTACTGGATCGCAAAGACGGTGCGCTGACCTTTTCAGGCCTTTCGGGTTTCAAATACGGCATTTTTCAGCTCTCTTTACACCACGATGTGTGGACAATTGAATTGCCAGTGAAACGAGGAGTTTGGAAATGTTGCCGGCGTGGTAACAAGTGTGGGGCATTATAACGGGAAACGTTCGGAGGGGGAAAGCGCGAGTTGATTAGGCGTTTAGGATTGGCCTGCAAACCGGACTACTCTGGATTGATCTTTAGTTTGCGACAGCAACTCGCCGATCGATTTTTCCAGCACTGGATGCACGAGTTTTGGCACTAATTCGTTGAGCGGCACGAGCACGAACCTGCGCAAATGAAGACGCGGATGAGGGACAGTTAAAAACTCCGTGTTCAGCCGCTGATCTCTAAAAATCAGCAGATCGAGGTCGATCGTGCGCGGTCCCATGGGCACAGCGCGTTTCCGTCCCAACGCATATTCAATTCGCAGCAGGCGCGCGAGCGTTTGCTCAGGCGAGGGAAGCGTGG
>DASSEB010000514.1:0-4197 GCA_035696765.1 Pyrinomonadaceae bacterium
AGTATCCCGAAACAAACAACCGCCGCTTCAATCGCGTCGTTTCGCTTCACGATCATCTCATCGGGAACAACAGAGCGATGTTGTTGCTGCTCTTCGGGGCCGTGATGGTTGTGCTGCTGATCGCATGTGCGAACGTCGCGAATCTATTACTTGCAAACGCTTCAGCCCGGCACAAAGAGATTGCGATTCGCGCCGCGTTGGGAGCATCGCGGAAACGAATCGCGCAACAACTGCTGACGGAGAGCGCGACGCTCGCACTTGCCGGCGGCGCGTTGGGATTGTTGCTCTCGTTTTGGGGAGTCGCACTCATAACCAGATTGCTTCCCACAGACTTTCCACGCCTCAATGAGATTCATACCGACTGGCGCGTGCTGGTTTTCACAACAGTTGCCTCGCTGTTGACGGGCTTCCTCTTCGGCCTGGCCCCGGCTTTGAGTCTCTCAAGAGGCGATGTTCAGGAAGCGATGAAAGAGAGCGGGCGAGGCACGGCTGGAGGCATTCGCAGTAGTCGCCTGCGTCACGCGCTCATCATTGCTGAAGTCGCGTTGTCGGTCGTGTTGCTGGCGGGTGCCGGCTTGTTGTTCCGTAGTTTCCTGCAACTGCAGTCGGTCAACGCAGGATTTACTCCGCAACAAGTGTTGACTGCGAGGCTCACTCCTTCCGGAAACGACTTCAGGACTGACGCTGACTTCGTGACGTTTTACGACAACGTGTTGCAGCGGCTTCGTGAAGTTCCCGGAGTTCAGTACGCCGGAATCATCAACACGTTACCTCTGAGTAAAGGACCAACTACGGGATTCAGAGTTGAAGGACGTCCGGTACTTCCGCGCGACCAGTGGAGTCCAACAAACTTCCGTGCTGTCAGCAGCGACTATTTCAGCGCGATGGGTATTCCCGTAATGCACGGGCGCGCGTTGACGGATCGTGACGACAACGGCGCACCGGGAGTGTTGGTTGTAAATCAGGCGCTTGCCGATCGCGACTTCCCGGGTGAATCCGCGGTGGGGAAACGCGTCACCTTTGGCAATACCGACAACAACCGGCAGCCTGTTTGGTTTGAGATCGTCGGCATAACCGCGAACGTGCGCAGTCTCGAGCTACGCGAAGAGCCGCCGCCGGAGATTTACTTCTCGGCCAAGCAGAATCCGTTCGTGAACATGTCGCTCGTTATTCGCTCGACTGTCGAGCCGACAACGCTCGCAGCGTCGGTGCGTCAGGTGGTGACTGACGTGAACAAGTCTGTGCCGGTGGCGGACATCAAGACAATGGAGCACATCGTCACCGAGTCAGTGACGCAGCCGCGCTTCAACGTGTTTCTGCTCGGGCTCTTCAGCTTCATCGCGCTCGTGTTGTCGGCCGCCGGTATTTACGGGGTCACTGCTTACACGGTTACGCAACGTACGCACGAGCTCGGCATTCGTCTCGCGCTCGGCGCGCAAGTCGGCGACGTGCTGAAGATGATTCTCGGGCAGGGAATGGCGGTAATTGGCGTCGGGCTGGTGCTTGGTTTGGTGTCGGCGTTTGCGTTGATGCGTTTGCTTCGGAGCCTGCTGTTCGGTGTTGGTGAAAACGATCCGCTGACATTCGCAGCGATCACGCTGGTCCTGCTGCTGGTGGCGCTGCTCGCTTGTTACATACCGGCGCGCCGCGCAACGAAGGTCGATCCACTCGTGGCGCTGCGCTACGAATGAGGCCACAAAAGGCGCAAAGGCACAGACGATGGATTCGATAATCAAAGACATCCGCTACGGCCTGCGATCGCTGTTGAAGCGACCCGGGTTTACGGCGATTGCCGTCATCACGTTAGCGCTTGGCATCGGAGCCAACTCTGCGATCTTCAGCGTCGTCAATGCTGTTCTCCTTCGCCCGCTGCCTTTCAAAGATCCCGAACGCCTGGTCGTCGTGTGGGAAAGACGCGCCAATTCCGGTCGCGCAAACCTGCCGCTCTCGGGCCATGAATACGCGGCGTTCAAAGAACGCGCCACCTCCTTTGAAGCCCTCACGTTGTTTCAACCAAACGGATTCAACCTCACGGGCCGCGGCGATCCGTTGATGGTCGATGTCGGCGAGGCTTCGACTGAGTACTTCTCGGTTGTCGGCGTGCCGCCGATGCTCGGACGCACTTTCGCGGCGGGAGAAGATCAGGGAGGCGGCGCTAAAGTCGTCGTGCTCGGCAACAAACTCTGGTCCCAACGCTTTGGCTCCGATCCAAACGTCGTCAATCAAACCATCAGGCTGAACGATCAGAGTTACACAGTGATCGGAGTCATGCCCGCGCTGGAGTTCGTGCCGGACGTGCTCGTGCCGATCGATTTGCGCGGCGAAGTCCGCAAGGTCGGCAAGCATAGTTACCAGGTTATCGGGCGGCTCAAGCCGGGCGTCACGTTGGACCACGCGCAGGCCGAACTGGCCCATGTCGCGCAACAACTCGAGCAGGAGTTTGCGGATGCGAATCGCGGGCACGGAGTTCAACTCGTCACGCTGCATGAAGACATCACCGGCGCAGCGCAGCTTCCATTGCTGACATTGTTCGCAGCGGTTGGCTTCGTACTGCTGATTGCTTGCGCGAACGTCGCGAATCTTTTGCTGAGTCGAGCTGCGTCGCGCCAGCGAGAGATGGCAATCAGGACCGCGCTCGGCGCCGGCCGCTGGCGTCTAATTCGACAAACGCTGACCGAGAGTTTGTTGCTTGCGCTCTTTGGTGGTGGACTCGGACTGCTTTCGGCGGTTTGGCTCGTCACTCTCTTGAGCAGGATCACTGCGGTGAGTATTCCGCGCCTCGACAAGATCAGTGTCGACCGGCGTGTGTTGCTGGCCACATTTGGTTTCTCAATCCTCACCGGACTGCTCACCGGCATTGCACCGGCCTGGCGAAACTCCGAGCCCGGACTGTACCAGTGGATCAAAGACGGAATGCGCGGCTCGATTAATCCCGGGCGCAGGCGAATCAGCAGCGCGCTCGTGATCGCGGAAGTTGCGCTCGCGGTGGTCCTCCTCGTCGGCGGCGGGTTGATGCTGAAGAGTTTCGTGCAACTGCTGCGAGTCGATCCGGGCTTCGAGCCGAACCAGGTCTTGCGACTCGACATTGCGTTACCGGGTGTAAAGTACAGCGAACCAACTCAACAGCTTGCCTTCTATAACGACTTGATCACACGTCTCAACTCCTTGCCTGGAGTTGAATCGGTGGGTGCGACGACGCAGACGCCGTTGAGTCCCGGCGATAACTGGACGGCTTTCGCAATCGAAGGCCGTCCAGACCCACCGCAAGGACAGCAACAGCAGGCAGCTATTCGATCGGTCAGCGACGATTACTTCCGCACGATGAAGATTCCCCTGCGCAAGGGGCGGTCCTTCAGCAATGCGGACGCGCGCGTCGCGCTGCCTCTCATTCGCTGGTTTCCGCAACAGCCGTTGCCGGAGCATTTCAACGAACCGCAAGCCGCGCCGGCAGTCGTCGTGAATGAAACGATGGCGCGACTCTATTGGCCCAACGAAGATCCGGTTGGACGGCGGCTCAAGATCCTGTTCAGCCCGTGGCTGACTGTCGTCGGCGTCGTGGGCGACGTACATCACACCGGCTTGAACACACCGCCGAATCCCGAAATCTACCTGTCGCAGCTTCAGGAGCCGCAATCGGCCATGGCGGTGATGGCGCGCACGAGTGGAGATCCGCTTCAGTTGGCCGCAGCCGCGCGCGAGCAAGTCAAGGCGATAGACAAAGATCTGCCGTTGATAGTCACGACGATGGACCAGATCTTCTCCAACTCTGTGGCGGGTCAAAGATTCAACACATTGTTACTCGGAATCTTCGCCGCGGTGGCGTTGCTGCTGGCGATGATTGGTGTGTTTGGCGTCATCAACTACTCGGTGGCGCAACGCACGCACGAGATCGGAATTCGCCTCGCGCTGGGCGCGCAGCGTCGAGATGTTTTCAAGCTGGTGGTGGGCCAGGGATTGACACTGGCTGTCGTGGGCGTCGTATTGGGAGCTGCGGGCGCGCTGGCGGTGACGCGCTTGATAAGGGGGTTGCTTTACGGCGTCAGTCCGACAGATGGGCCAACGTTCGTGATCGTTGCTTTGATGGTGACTGTCGTCGCGTTTCTCGCCTGCTACCTGCCGGCGCGGCGCGCGACACGAGTCGATCCGTTAGTCGCACTCAGATACGAGTGAGGCCACAAAAAGGCACATAAGGCACAA
>DASSEB010000515.1:0-4177 GCA_035696765.1 Pyrinomonadaceae bacterium
CAACTTCAAAATGGGCGACTTCGAAACCGCGGATCGCCTGTATGACGAAGCTGTTGACGAGTTGACCGCGAAGGAAATGCGCCATTACGCGTGGGTGGAATTGCAGCGAGGCGTTGTCGACCTGGCTCAGGGCAATTACGAAAAAACGCGCGAGCACTATCAACGCGCGGAACGCGCTTACTCCGGACATTGGATGGTGGAAGAACACCTCGCGGAGCTGCTCGGCGCTGAAGGAAAGAACGGCGAGGCCGAGGCGATGTACCGTCGCGTGGTTGCGCGAGTGCCGCGGCCCGACTTCCAGCAGGCACTCGGCGAGCTTTACCTCTCGATGGGAAAAACCTCGGATGCAAACGAAATGTTGGCGCAAGCGCAAGCTGCCTTCCTCGAATCAGCGCAACGCGGCGAAGTGCATTACTACCATCATCTCGCCGACCTCTATGCAGACGTGTTTGAAAACGGTCCCGAGGCGGTGACGTGGGCGCAGAAAGATCTCGAGCTCAGAAGAAACTTTTCGACGTTGGCAGCTTTGGCGTGGGCGTACTATCGTGCCGGCGAATTCTCAAAAGCGGTGGAGACGATGAACGAGTCACTCGCATCCGGCGTGAAAGATGCGCGACTGTTTTACCAGGCAGGAATGATTCACAAAGCTTTCAGTCCAAACGGCAAAGCCGATCGTTATTTGCAGATGGCTGCCGCGATTAATCCGAACTACGAAAACTTTCACGTGCATCGCTGAAAAGCACACAAAGGAGATTCCCCCGTGGCAAGAAGAAGCAGAAGCAGATTAAGAACGCTCGCCCTCATCATCCTCGTCTTGATCGTGGCCCTCGTCGCCTTCGTCGCTTACCGAGTGTTTGCACACAGAGGGCCACGGCCGGGCACCCTGCTCGACGAAGCGAGACAAGCAAACCGTCCTGCCACGTCTTTCACTGCTGCCGATGAAGATTACTTTCACGATATGGACGGCGCGGTTCCGCTCACACCCGCCGAAGTGAAGGGCCGCAACACGTGGGTCGTTTGGACCGGCGGCAACGATCGCTTCTGGGACAAAATCGGCACCACCAGTTTCGGCGCGCTCGATCTGCTGAAAACGCTCTCGTCGTATCCGAATGTCATCGATCCAGCCACCGGCGAGAAGTTTAAATACAGCCGCGATAATCGCTGGTACTACCTCGGGCTCGTCAACGAGCCGTGCTTCGAGAAAGCTACTGGTCCGGATCCAAATCGTTTCGGGTTGTGGCTGGACAAACGAGTCGTATCGCCTGAGTGTCCACCCGATCCATTTGAGAACGAGACGAAGTATCCGGGCGTGCGCGTCGGTTGGCGCGGACAACAACTGCCGCCCGGCCAATCAAATCAATATCTGCCACAGACCATGCCGGTGGGATCGTTCTACGGTTACGCAACGGGCATCGTCGGACTGCGTCTCTTCCCTAACCCTGACTTCAACGCCGCAGCCGCGCAGCGATGGGACCCGGAGCGTTACTACAGCGATCCAAGTTACTATTACTCCAGAGATCTGGTGCGCCCTTATCGCGTGGGCATGTCGTGCGCCTTCTGTCACGTTGGTCCCGATCCGGTCAAGCCGCCCGCAGATCCCGAGCATCCGAAGTGGGAGAACCTGAACAACAGCGTCGGCGCGCAGTATTTTTGGATTGACAGGATCTTCGATTGGCGTTCGGACCCGTCGAGCTACGTCTTTCAGATGTTCCACACCTCGCGCCCGGGCACGCTCGATACCTCACTGGTTTCGAGTGACAACATCAACAATCCTCGGACGATGAACGCGATCTACAACCTTGGACCACGTCTCGAGCAGGCAAAGCGTTTCGGCAAGGAGACGCTTGGGCCAGGCAGCATCGACAACAAGCAATTGAATGACTACGTGCCTCCGGACAATCCCCTCGCGCAGTTCTTTGTTGCGCCGAGTACAGTCTACTCACCGCGTGTTCTCAAAGACGGCTCTGATTCGGTCGGCGCGCTTGGCGCGTTGAACCGCGTCTATCTGAACATCGGATTGTTCAGCGAGGAGTGGTTGCTGCATTTCAATCCGCTCGTCGGCGGGAAGACGGTGAGTCCCATTGAGATTGCTGTCGCCCGGAAGAACTCGAGTTACTGGGAAGCGACCGAAGCGCAGACCGTCGACATGGCGCTCTTCTTTCTCAAAGCTGCGATGCCGCACAAGTTGAGCGCGACGCCGGACGGAAAGAAATACCTCAACAACGGCAATCCGGACGATGCCGCTTACGTCGCGCGCGTCAACAACGGTAAGACTGTTTTTGCCGAGACTTGCGCGCGCTGTCACTCGAGTAAACTCCCCACGCCGGACGCACCCAAGAAGATCTTCGCCACTCAGGGCTGCTCTGGACCAGATTACTTGAACTGCTGGAATGAGTACTGGCAGTGGACCAAGACAGAAGAGTTCAAATCCAAGATGCGCAATATCGTGATGGCGCCGGATTTTCTCGACGGAAATTATCTCTCCGCCGAACATCGCGTTCCGGTTACTCTGCTCCAGACAAACGCGTGTAGTCCGCTCGCAACGAATGCGATTCGCGATAACATCTGGGACAACTTCTCTTCCGACACGTACAAAGACTTGCCGTCGGTCGGCACTATCAAGGTCAACCATCCAATCACGGGCGAAGAACGAACGTACGAAATGCCCGGCGGTGGCCGCGGCTACACTCGCCCGGCATCACTCATCAGCCTCTGGTCTACGGCGCCTTTCCTGTTGAATAACTCGGTTGGTCCTTTCAATCCGAGTCCGTCGGTCGATGCGCGTATGCAGTCGTTCCAGGCATCGATCGAGCAGATGTTGCTGCTGCGCGAACGCGACAAAGATCCCGTACTCGCAGCGAAGGGTCTCGACATCGGAGTGATAGATCGCACGACGACGCGTTGCTCGATCCGTGTTGCGCCCGGATACGTGCCGAACCTCGTCGAAGGCTTTGGCGACTTGTTGTTTCCAAGCATCTTCGAGGATGACGGCGGGGTAAATCTCGGCCCGATTCCGCCGGGCACTCCCGTCGGCCTGCTCGCGAGCTTGAACCTGCGACCGGAGGGCCTGGGTTTCTGGCAGCGAGTGCAGTACGACTGGCGCTTGCTCGGTCTGGTGAAAGAAATCAAACACAAACTCAACTCACTGGACTCGAAGGCTACTGACGAACAGGTCCAGCAGGCGTTTGCGCCGCTCGCCGACAGCTTGATGTCGCTGAGTAAGTGTCCCGATTACGTCGTCAATCGTGGCCACTACTTCGGCACCGGCCGTTATGGCGACGACTCGCCGTTGACCGAGCAACAGAAGCGCGATCTGATCGAATTCCTGAAGACGTTCTGAACCGAGAAAGACAATGAGCACTGCACAGTTTGACTACATCGTGGTCGGCTCGGGCGCCGGTGGTGGACCACTCGCCGCTCATCTCGCGCGTGCCGGATTCAAGGTCTTGCTGTTGGAAGCGGGCGGCGATCCGTGCGCCGACAGCAAGCTCGGCCGGCTCATGTATGAAGTGCCGATCTTCCACGGCCTCTCGACCGAGTATCCGGACTGCCAGTGGGACTACTTCGTGCGTCATTACGAAGATCCTGACCGGCAGGCAAAAGATTCAAAGGTGGTCGAGGTCGAAGGCAAGCCCACGGTTTGGTATCCGCGCGCCGGCACGCTCGGAGGTTGCACGGCGCACAATGCGATGATCACCGTCACTCCGCAGAACTCTGATTGGGACTACATCGCAGAGATCACGGGCGATCGCTCGTGGAGTGCGGACAACATGGACCGGTACTTCACGCGCCTCGAAAACTGTGGCTACGTTCCGAAGCCCGGCAGCTTGAAATACATTTTGAAAGGCCTGGTCTGGTCGGTTGTTGCGCTTCGGCACGGCCGCAAAGATTGGCGTGACTGGCGTCACGGTCACGGTTTCGAAGGATGGCTCCACACTACCGAAGCTGATCCACGGCTCGTTCTGAACGATTGGAGAATCGTTCGCATTCTGGTGAAGGCTGTCAAACGAACTTTGAGGGGACGGCTCGGCAACCCGTTTTTGAGCATTCTGACGAGACTCGATCCCAACGACGTGCGTGGCAATATCGATGCCCGCGAGGGGCTGACGTTCACGCCTCTGGCAGTCGCGAACGGGAAGCGAAATGGGCCGCGTGAGTTTCTGCTGCGAACGAAGAA
>DASSEB010000516.1:0-4164 GCA_035696765.1 Pyrinomonadaceae bacterium
AATTTCATGAATCGCAGGACAACATTGAAAGCGCTCGCAACCGCGGGCGGTATTGGCTTCATGCCCGCTCACGGCGAAAATCTCGGAGCGCGCGCGCTCGAGTGTTGACGGCGGCGAGAAAGGGAACCAAAATCGGCGCGATCGGTCGGCACCAATGGCACCATTCCAGGTTGGGCTGACAGACGCATTGGCGGGGACGCGGTAAGTACTCTACAGCAGACTCTACATTCCTACACTGATTTGTTCTGATTTCCTCAAGAGGACATTCCAACAAACCTCGGAGGAAATGGTTTTGCCGTCGCGCTGCTGCCCGTATTGCCAGACCGCTTTCAAGCCCTCCCCTCGCCGCCCCGATCAGAGCATCTGCAGCCGGAGCGAATGCCAGAATCGGCGGCGGAATGAGTACCGGCGAAACAAGCGCCGTAGCGATCCCGTGTACGCGGAGGTGGTCCGTGATAGCCGCCGGAAATGGAGGCAGGCGCATCCCGACTATCAGAAGAGTTACCGTCAGAGTCACCCCGAATCGACGGCCCGCAATCAGCAACAGCAGCGTCAACGCGACCAGAAGCGGCGGCTCGGCCGTCTTGTAAAGAACACCCTGGTTTTCGATCTAAAGCGTTCCGTAGCCGATGTTTGGGTCGTCGGTCCGTTGGCTCAGGATCTTGAAAAGAACACCCTGGTTTCTTCCAAGCTGCTGATTTTACAGCGCCACAGTGGCATTGCCGCTGCCGCTACGGCAACTTGAAAAGAACATCGTCATGGTGTTTTGTTCTGGTCGCCCCTATAACCGAAACTGCCATGCTCACGCCGGATCAGATCAACGCCATTCACCGCCTGCACGGTGTCGAGAAGTGGTCGCTCCGCAAGATTGCCGCCCACCTGCACATCGGACGGCGCACCCTGGTCAAGTACCTGGAAATGCCGGCTCCTCCGCCGGCACGACGCGACCGCGGCAGCAAACTCGATGCGTTCAAGACGGCCATCGCCGAACTGCTCGAGCACGATCCGACCGCGCACGCGCCGGTTATTGCGCAGCGCCTTCGCACCCTCGGCTATGACGGCGGCGAAACCATCATCAAGGACTATCTTCGTGCGTTTCGCGCCCAATCCAAGGTCCGCCGCGCCTATGTGCGCGTTGAACCTGGTCCCGGCGAGCGCTTCGACATTGACTGGGGTCACTTCGGATCGCTTCTGTATAACGGCGCCGCACGCAAGCTGTATGCCTTCTGCCTGGTAGAAGCACACAGCCGCAAAATGTATCTGGAGTTCACGCACAGCCAGAGCTTTGAAACGTTCGTCCGCTGCCACATCCATGCCTTTGAGATCCTCGGCGGCTGTGCTCACGAGCTGTGGTTCGACAACCTAGCCACAGCGGTCGCCGAACACGAAGGCAACCTGGTCCGCTTCAACCCGCGGTTTCTCGCTTTCGCGCGCGAATACGGATTCGTGCCGCGCGCCTGCCATGTTCGCGCCGCCTGGGAAAAGGGAAAAGTCGAACGCGCGATCGGTTATGTGCGCCAGAACTTCTGGCCGCTGCGCACGTTTGTTGATCTGGCCGATGTCAACGCGCAGGCGCGCCGCTGGGCGCAAGAGGTCGCCAATCAGCGCAAGCATCGCGAAACCGGCCAGGCTCCCGACGAACGTTTCCAACCGGAGTTCCTGCGGCCTGTGCCGTTGCTCGCTCCCGATTATCGCGACACGACCGAGGCTCTGGTTCACAAAGATCTGCGCCTCAGCTTTGACGGCAACCGCTACTGCGTGCCGCCGCGCTATGTGGGCCACAAACTGAGCGTCAAGGCCGATGGCGCTGCTGTCACCATCTACGACCAGTCCAAAGAAATCGCCGCTTACGCACGCTCTTGGGAGCGCGGCCGCGTTTTCGGTGCCGAACGCTTCCAGAAGGAACTGTTCGCGCAGCTGGCCGCCGCGCAGCGATCGGCTGCTCAGCAGCGTCTTGTCCGGCTGCTCGGCCCCACATCGGAATACTACCTTCGCAAGCTCGCTGAAACCGACCGTAACCTCGCCCGCCAGATTCGCGAACTGCTGGAGCTCGTCCGTGATTACGGTCCCGAATCAGTCGCGGCGGCGCTGGAGAAGGCCTATGCTGCACAGGCATTCGGGGCCGACTATATTGCCAACATCCTTCGCCAGCAGCAGACGCGCCGCGACATTCAACCGCCCTTGCGTTTAAAAGATCCGGAGTTGAACGAACTGGCCACGGACCCGCTCTCGCTAACCGAATACGACGCTCTCATCCTTCAATCCCGAAAGGAACTACCATGACTGGACTTCACCAAAAGCTCAATCAACTGAGCCTTACCACCATGAGTCAGCATCTTGATCAGATCGTCTCCGACGCCTCCGCCAAGAACCTCAGTTTGGTTCAAGCGCTCGAATCCCTCGCCGATTCCGAACTCGAGGCCCGCAACGGCCGCTCCATAGAGCGTCGCTTCCGCCTCTCCCGTTTGCACGCCCGCTATTCGATCGACAGCTTTCACTTCAAACACCACAAGAGCCGCCTGGAGCTGAAGACTCGAATCTTGCGGCTCATGGATCTCGACTTCCTCGCCAAAGGCACTAGCGTGATCGTTATCGGTAATCCAGGCACCGGCAAAACATTCCTGGCCAAAATCATCGGATGGCGTGCCTGTCAGGCCAACCAGCGCGTGTTTTTCACCACGGCCATGGATATGCTCAATCACTTGCTCGCCTCTCAGGTCGATCACTCGCTCGTGCGCAAGCTCCGGGTCTATACCGAACCGACGCTGTTGATCGTGGACGAACTCGGATATCTTTCGCTCGACCAACAAACTTCAAATCTCCTGTATCAAGTGATCTCCACACGACACGGCGAGAAGCGCTCGACGATCATTACGACCAACACTGCGTTCTCCGATTGGGGCAACATCCTGTACAACACCACCATCGCCACGGCGATCGCCGACCGGCTGGTGGAAAACTCCGAGGTCTTCCTCTTGGGCGGCGACAGTCTTCGCAAGCCCAGCAAGAATCAGAATCCGCCGGCGGAGTAAGTGCCGGCCTCGATCATGCGCCGCGCTGTGGCGATATCCCGGCTCGGAGGAGTCCACCGGGTAACCCCTCAACGGCGCTGACAATGGGCGCGGGAGCTACTACGGCTGCCGCGCTCCGTCCCTCCTTGTTCACATCTCATGTTCAACTTCAGCGCCAATCATCTGCTCCTGCTCTCACGGACGGAATACCGATCCTGTGCCGTGCTGGTTATGAGAGATGACTCGACCCATCGCGTTTATCGCCTGCATGACTTCACCAAATCCCACTACTTCGCGCCAGGCCAATATTACTGCGTGTCGGGAAAGGTCAACAGTGCCGACAAACTCTACCTGGTGATCGAGTCCGTCAAGCTGGACACCAAGCACAAGACAGTTTCTAATGCTCCTGTTCCTGTCGACGGCGCGGAAAGACGGCCTATGCGGTGATCTTCTTCTGCGGCAAAGAAACTCGCGATGACTCGGCGGCCCGCGTACGGGCCGCCTGCGCGGTCGTGTGCTCCGGCACTCGCAGGCGACGCCGGTGGTGCCCTTAACCCGCCGATAGTGGTGCCGTCTTATCCCGCCGCTAACACACGCAACTCCTTCTTCTCGATTCCGTCTTTTTTTCCGAACGAATACAGTCCCAGCTCACCGCCGGCCATCTCGGCGAGCAAGAACTGCTCATTGACGTCCAGTGCCGGCGCACGGTTCGCCAGGACGACCATACCTTTCAAAGGGTCGACGAGTCCCACCGCGAATGTTGCTGCGGGCCGGACGAGCAAGTATCCCCCGCCGCTGGTCGCATCAAGATTGCCGCGCATCAGAGCAGAATCCTGAATCGTTTCAAACGCGGGAACCGAAAGAATCGCCGATTTTTGCGGATCGGTTGGATGCAATCCAATGATTCGATCGGAAGCAGTAAATGCGAAGCTCGTGGTGAGATACTTACGTGCCCCTCTCGGAATTGGGAGTAACCGGCGTTCTCGCAGATCGTAGAAGATATAGGTCGGGTCCGTCGAGCTTTTTGAAGTAACGAGCAGATATCTCGCATCAGGAGAGAAGCCAATCTCGACACATCTGCCCCTCACAATTCGGAGAACCAAGATCTCGAATAAAGTCGGCTTGTAGATGTCCTTCTGCTCAAAGATGATCG
>DASSEB010000517.1:0-14111 GCA_035696765.1 Pyrinomonadaceae bacterium
CACGGATCGAGATGGAAATCCCATAATCGAAGAAGAGGTCTACGTAACGCCGGTTGACGCAGGCGACCCTCGTATTCATTACAGAATGGGGAATGCTCAGACAGACGACCGCGGCATCTACAGAATTTTTGGACTGGGCCCGGGAAGCTACAAGGTTGCTGCCGGACAACAAGAGGGCGGCTTTGGCGGTATGCGTGAGAGGGCCGGATACAGACGAACTTATTATCCGGATGCAGCAGAAGCTTCCGCAGCAACGGTGATCGATGTGAAGGAGGGAGGCGAAGTTTCGAACATTGATATCACCGTCGGACGAGCGATCGAAAAGTACTCTGCCAGCGGGCGAATCGTCGATGGCGAGACAGGCCGGCCATTGGCCAACATACCGTACGGCATACAGATGTTTATCGACCGGAATAGCAGTTCTTCCATGACGAATGGAGTTGTTTCCAATGGTGACGGCGAATTCAAGTGGCCCAATCTCGCGCCCGGAAAATATGCGATCTTTTTTCAGACTCCACCGAACAGCGAATGGCGGGCCGACCCGGTCCACTTTGAAGTGATTGATCGGAATATAACTGGATTGATAGCCAGGTCTACCAAAGGCGGTAGCGCTTCAGGTGTGCTCGTTCTGGAAGGAACGAACGACAAAGCCGTTTACGCAAACCTCATCAATTCACGGCTCTACGCCAACGTCATGAACGATCAGCCTGATAGAGGTACCAGTCCGTCAACCACTATCAACCCGGATGGAAGTTTTCGCGTCGGTGGCTTGCAAGCCGGGGTCCTCAGTTTTGGGTTATTCCCCCAACAGCGTTTGAAGATCGTGAGAATAGAGCGTGACGGAGTAGCCTATTCTCGAGGTGTGGAGATCAAGGACGCAGAGCAGCTTACAGGATTGCGAGTCATCGTCGCGCACGCGAACGGAACCATTCGTGGCGTTGTTAAGCTCCAAAAAGGGACTGCACCAGCAGACGGGCACTTCGGCGTTTCACTGAGAAGGGTTGGTGAGAACGAGGTTGGCCCATACATTTCATATTCCGACGATCAGCCACAAGTAGACACTCGCGGACAGTTCGTGGCAGAAGGGTTGCTCCCCGGCACTTATGAAGTGAACGCTATGTACACGCCCGACATTCGGATTCCCTGGCGCTCGACGAAGCTGCAAGTGGTCGTCAGCAACGGAGCCGTCACTAACGTCACCATTACCATCGATCCCGATGCTGCTGTTCTACCCGGACCTTAGCCCCAAGAAGGCACGTAAGGCACGAAATGAAGAAATCCAATCAGCCAAGGTCCTCACCACGGTTAGCCGGCCTGTTATCACTGCTGGTGTTGACTTCACTTTGCGTGCTGGGGCAAACGACGGGCGAGTTACCAAAGACTGGTTCAATCACGGGTAGAGTAGTTAACGAAAGCGGCCAACCGCTGCCAAATGTCACCGTCTACGTGCGACCTGTGGCTGGCGCACGCATGACTGAACCAATAACCACGGATCGTGATGGGACATTCAAGGTGACTGGCTTACCACCAGTGAGTTATTCGATCAATGTCGTCCTGCCTGCGTATGTAAGCGCATCTTTCGATCCGGAGAATCGCTTGCCAAAACAGTACAAGGTCGGCGACTCGCCGGTATTTGTTCTGACCAAAGGCGGAGTCGTCACGGGGACAGTCACGACGACTGAGGGCGATCCAGTAGTCGGAATTCCTGTGCGCGCGGAGATGATTCGGGACGATAAAGGCAAGCGAATAACGAACGGTCTGATGATTCGCCAGAACACTACAGATGATCGCGGCATTTATCGAATTTACGGGCTGCCGCAAGGAACTTACGTGGTAGTGGCGGGCGGCGATCAGCGGTATGGTTATAGTTCCAACGCGGCCACTGTGTTTGAGACCAATCTTCCCACTTATGCTCCCTCTTCGACGCGTGACACAGCGGCAGAGATCAGCGTCCGTGCTAGTGAAGAAACGACGAATATCGACATTCGTTATCGCGCTGATCCCGGCAGGATCGTCAGTGGCGTCGCACGCCGAGCAACACCGAGTGAACTTCCCGTGCTGATTGTAAATTTGATTTCTGTACCTGATAGCCGTGAGACGAGCGTTTCGTATTCTCAACAATCGGAGAGTGCCGGCTTTGTGTTCTTCGGCGTCGCTGACGGAGACTATTATTTAACTGCCCAAACTTATCAGGAGCGCGGAGAAGTGGAAATTTCCGACGCCAAATTGATCAAGGTCAGAGGCGCCGACGTCGAAGGCATCGAGTTGGCTGTGCGGCCGATGGCTTCAATTACCGGCCGCGTGGTACTGGAAGAGTTGAAGACAACGGACTGCAAGGACAAAGAGCGGCCAGGCTTCAAAGAGACGTTTATTTCCGCGTGGCACAGGCAGACGGAAGCCGCCAAAACAATACCGCCATTCATCTGGAGTCTGGGCCAACCGGCGTCTGCTGATGCGCAAGGAAACGTTACGCTGCGAAACCTCGCGCCCAGCCAGTATTACTTCGTCGCGCGGTTCCCGACGAAATCGTGGTACGTGCAATCGATCTCGTTTGCGGCGACTGGCGCAAAGACGAGTAAGCCGATCGATGCGTCGCGCGTTTGGACGAACGTAAACACGGGCGAGAAGCTTTCCGGGTTGACAGTCACACTCGCTCAAGGCGCTGCCACGCTCAACGGACAAATCGCACTACGAGAAGGTGAAGCGCTGCCGGAGAAGCTGTTTGTTTATGTCGTGCCTGCCGAAAAGGAAAGAGCCGGCGAGGCATTGCGTTTCTACGGGGTTGCAGTTGGTAGTGACGGAAAGATCGCGATGAATAGTCTCGCGCCGGGACGTTATTGGGTCGTGGCCCAGGTCGCGACCGATGAAGCTGAGTCACCGATGAGGAAACTTCGCTGGCCGGACGAAACGGAAATGCGCGCGAGGCTGCGCCGCGACGCAGAAGCGGCTAAGACTGAGATCGAGTTGAGGCCTTGCCAGAACGTGGTCGATTTTCAAGTGCCGCTTAAAGGCAATTAAGGCTCTGCCTCGAAAGTATTTCAGCCACAAAGAAGCACAAAAGGCACAGAAATCAAGGAAATCCTTTTCTGCTTTTTTGTGGCTGAAATAGTTTGAGCAAAAAGGGTGGCCCCGAGTGCCACCCTTCAAGCATTTCAAGATTTACCGCCGGCGGCGCGTCGTTGAACGCAACTGGCGAATCTGTCGTTTCAGTTCCACAATCTCCTTCTGTTGTTCCTTGATCGCGTTGAGCATGGTCCACAGGATCGGATCGCTGTTGACCATCAAGTAACCATTCGCGTTTGTCATCACGGCTTCCGGAATAACCTTCTGCACTGACTGTGCCCCGAAGCCGATGTGTTCACCTTCTGATTTGATTCCTGCCTTATTGTCCGGCCGGTACTCGTAGCGCACGGGCTGCAACTGCATCACTGCTTTCAATCCGGTGTTGAAGGATCCCTTGATGTTCTTCAGCCGTTCATCTGAAAAGACTGCCCATGTTCCGCCGCCGGGTTTGCTCGCAGTGCCGTTCACCGAGAGAGCATCTGTGGGTGCACTTGTCCCGATGCCGACGTTTCCGCCATTCGGGTTCAGCAGGAGAGGTTTGAAGCTGGTGGCCACTTTTGAAGCCTGAATCCACCCGGCTTCAAGAGTCGAATCATAACCGAAGCGCAGTTGCCTGTTTATGTCCGCGGAGTCGCTGATCAAAAACTGGCCCACGGTGGTGAATGCCTGGGCCGCGGAACTCAGGTGCAGGGACGTCGATGGACTCGCGGTCCCTACGCCGACGTTACCACTAGCTGCGATGTCGATCGAGCTGGTCGGCGCGCCGGGCCGGATGCGGAAAGGCAAACGTGAACCACTCGTAACATCGCGGACGA
This sequence comes from Pyrinomonadaceae bacterium, assembly GCA_035696765.1. GTDB lineage: Bacteria > Acidobacteriota > Blastocatellia > Pyrinomonadales > Pyrinomonadaceae > PSRF01. Next base: position 3,879 of record DASSEB010000517.1, read on the forward strand.
AGAAGTTTGCTTCGTTTCCGGCGACGTCCCACGTCTGCGCACTGAAACCACCGGTAGCGTTTTGCTCGAGTCGAATCGCGGGCGTGTCGCTGGTATTCGCGTGCATGTCCAACACCGGCGTTGAAGTCCGCATTCCGATCTTGCTATTGCTCGCGACCCTGAGCGAATTAGCGGACGCGCCTGCGCTCACTGCAAAGACGATCGTTCCGGTTTCAGAGTTTCCGGTTGCTCCCTGATCGACGATACCGAGGAAACTGGTCCCACCGCTGCCCTGGTCGTTAGCTCTTATCTGCCAGTTGTTGGTGGCGAAGCCGGCGGATGTGCTGGTGTCGTCAAACTGCAGGCGCGTGTTGTTTTCCTTGAGCCTGACCGTGTCAAAGCCGAAGCTTTCAGTGCTGGAACAATCGAGACCAGCGCATACGCTTCCCTGAACGACGAGATCGTCCGGTATCACTTGAGTGAATACCATGAAGCTGGGGTGATGTCGTTGGATTTTGTAAGACGTGCGTCCCGAAGAAACGGGCGCGGAAACTCGCGCGACGACCGGTGCTGATTGTTCGACGCCGGCGCGTGCCGATTGCTTTTCTTCAATAGCTCCAGGAAGGATAACCAAACCATTGACGATGGCGAAGCCGCCCGACTGTACGGCGTCTCGCGCCGGCAACGCTCCACGTTTTCGCAGTTCGCGTTGTACCTCGCCTACGTTGTCTTTTTCGCGAGCCGCTTTCAGTGCATCTTTTGTGTCCGTGGAGATGTTGGGGATTAAGCGAAGCTCGTAGGTGTACTGGCCGTCAGCCAGTCTCTCACCCGTTAACTTGAATTCCGGCGAGCTGCCGGCCTTGAATTCTTTACTGAAGGTCAAGCCGTCTGGTCCAATGACCGTCAGAGTCACGGCTGCGTGCGGCATGGCAACGTCAAACCTAACGCCCGATCCGGTGTTGCTGATGCTGGCGAAATTGTTGTCGTTTGTCTGGCCCAGAACTGAAACATTGAAACAAGCGACAACAAACAGAAGTGTGAGCATGGAGGGTAGATGCTTTAGATTCATGGAAACCTTTCTTAATCGGTAAGGGTCACCGAGTGTCTAGAGTAATAGGTGGGCGAGGTGAACTGAGAGACAGTGCGTATATTAACTACAAAGATTTTAAAGTCAAAAAAATTTTTGAGCCTACTATCGAAATAGTTGAACAGTTGCGACAACTGGCGCATACTGCGGCAACTATGAAGATCCTCCTGCTACTTTCTCTTCTATTCAGTCTCCTTGTTCCGTTTCAAGTCTCAACTAAGAACGACGGTTCGCCGTTGACGGTGAGCAGTTTTAAATGGTCGCGCGCGCGACGCAATGCGGAAACTGCTGCAACGGACGGGACGCCTCCGGCCCGAGCAATGATTCCGCAGAACCGCATCTTCGCCCGCAATGCGAGAGTCAACGATCCGGCGGGCGCCAGAGATCCAAACGCTGATACGCTCGACGGCCGCAGCGCGGCGATGGAGAAGAGCGTGGCGGAATCGCGGGCGACGAATACAGGCCCCGTCGACGGCTTCGCGTATCGGATCAAAGTGCAGAATGTCAGCGAAAAGATCGTTGAAGCTGTGTTTTGGGAATATCAGTTTCGTGACCCTGCGAACCCGGACCTCGTTGCGCGTCGACAGTTTCTCTGTGTTGTGAACATCGGGGCCGGTAAGGGGAAGGAGCTCGAGGGTTTCAGCCTGTCAGGGCCGAGCGATGTCGTGGACGTGAAAACGCTCGCCGATAACTCCACGAACCCTTTCAAGGAAAACGTCTTGATCAACCGAGTCGAGTATACGGACGGTTCGATCTCGCAGAGGAAAACCTGGAATATGGCCGAAGTAAAGGCCAGTTACGATCGCGTGCTTCACGAAAAGTGGGTACCCGGAACGTGCAAGGGCCTTTGAGTATTGCCAATTAGCCACAAAAAGGCACAAAAACACAAAATCAAGGACCAACCTTTTGTGCTTTTTGTGCCTTTTTGTGGCTAATTGGCAATCGGCAATCTAGTTAGTGAACGTACTCGAAACGCGCCACGTCTGACTCACCCAGTATCACCACATCGCCGGCATTCAACGACGTTTCAGTAACACGCTGCGACTTCGGATCATTTAGAAACGTCCCGTTGCGTGAATTCTGATCCGTGATCACAACGCGCCCGCCCTTGACGCCAATCCACAAGTGTCGCTTCGAGATTCGCGGATCCCCAATGACGATCTGTGACGAGCCGCCGTCGCGCCCGATGAAATCTCCATCAGGCTTGACCTGAAACTGCTGCCCCGACAGTGGACCGGAAACAAACTTAATCGCTCCGTAGTTCTTGAACGCGTCGCCGTCAGCGGTGATAGCAATCGTTCGCGACAGATCGACCGTCATTCCCTGATCGCCGGCGAGAACGTGCGGCGGAGGCGAAGGCGCGGCCTTGTGCGGCGCCGGATTCGCAAAATTGGGAGCAGGTGACGGCGAATGACCAACGGACTGAGGTGCAGGCGCCGGCATTGGTGCGCGATGTCCCTTGTCGCCGTCAAGAGAGCCTGAGGGTTTCTTGCCCTTGCCGCGCCTGCGTGCGACTACGACCGCGGCAATGATGATGATCAGGAGCAACCCGATGACAAAGAGCACACCCACGATCGCGGCGACAACCCACCATGGGAAACTCGATTTTTCTTTTCCTTCAGCCTTGAGCTGCTGGCTGCTCTGGACCAATCGATCGACTTCTGAGTGTTGCGGGAACAGTCTCTTGACTTCTTCAAACTTCGGAATTGCCGACGAGTAGTACGCGTTCCAGTAGTAATCCAGGCCTTCGCGCCACACGGTATCAGTCGGGCCTGGCTCGTTCGTGGCGCCTGCGCTCTTCACGTATTCCATCACCGTGTTGGACGGGACGATGAAAGAGAAGCCCGACACTTCCTGGCCGTTTACCGTGTCACCACGGAAAGTCAGCAGACCAATAACTTCATTGGCATCGTTCAACACTGGCCCGCCGGAATTTCCGTGCGTGGCGGCCGTGTTGGTTTGGAGAATCGGTGCGCCACTGGTCGCCTGTTTCTTGGCTGAGATCTTGCCGTCGTTGATGGTTGCTTCAAGCGCCGACTTGCTGCTGAGTAATCCGGAGTTGAACGTGTCCGCAGCGCCCGGATAGCCGATGACGGTCACGTGGTCCTGAAGTTGGACGCGGTCGGAATCAGCGAGTTTGAGAATAGGAGCGTTTTTGACTTCGATCTTAATAACGGCGACGTCTTTACCCTGATCGTTGCTCTCGCCGGTCGGCGCGCCGTACTGCTTGATCTCGAACGGGAAGGCACTGCCGTCAGGAATGATGACGTGGTGAAAGAGTTGAAAACTTTGCAGCGTGCTGTGCTGATCCAACTGGTTTATATCTGACCGGCTAAAAGTTCTGGGATCTCGACCGAGCTGTTGAGCGATCTGCTGCACCATTTGATAGAACAGAGCTTGCTTCATTTTGTCTTCGCCGTCGTGTGTGGACGAGACCACGTGGGCGTTCGTTGCGATGTAGCCGTTGGAGCTAATGAAGAAGCCGGAGCCGAGTGAGACTGCGGATACGTTGAAGGTGCTGGCCTGGTAGCCTGGGAGTTGCAGCACGATCTGACCTGCTGCGCCGTCCACGATCCGGACGACAGCCGGTTTGCTGTACATCGCGAGGCGTTCGCCCTCCGACACAGCGCGCACGACGAAAGCACGTTGCATCGGAAGCAAGGTGGCGGCGACGAACAAAGCGCCGGTTGCGAGAAAAAGCAGTCTGCGCATAAAGAAAGCTCCTTGGGGATGGTTATTGACAGTTGATCTCAAGTATTGAACGCCTTGAAGAAGATTCAGCGGCGGCTTCCGATCAGAAAGCAGATGGGGCGCAAGGCCTCCGCAGTGTTTGCAATAGTGTGCTTCTAAAGGAATTCCAAACGAAAGTCAATGGAAAAGGCGGGCTGTGATTATCCGTCATGCCGGCGTATTGTAACTGAACGGCGGCGGGAGTTGAGCGTCTCACTTTTGCAGTTGATGCTCGAAGATTAGCGCCAAGAACGTCAGAAAAGCGTGACCGAATTTGGCACGTTGCTTGCTCAATTGATAAGGAGCTTTGCTCAGTTAGGAGGATTAGTAGCGTGAAGAAGATTTGTTTGTTAACGATATTCCTGCTTGCGGGGTTTGGAATCCCAGCCGCGAACGCGAGTGCCAGTCATAATCCCAGCCAGACTACCACCACCAGGAAGGTTGGTAAAAAGACGGTAAGCACCACTAAGAAGGTCGGTGCAAAAACAAAGGACGTCGGTGAAAAGACGGTGGACACCAGCAAGGATGTTGGTGAAAAGACAGTCGACACCAGCAAGGACGTTGGCGAAAAGGTCGCTGACACCGCCCAGGACGTCGGTGAAAAGACAGTTGACACCAGTAAGAAGGTCGGTAAAAAGACCGTAAGAACCACCAAGAAGGTTGGTGCAAAGAGCAAGGACATCGGTGAAAAGACCGTAGATACCAGCAAGGACGTTGGTGAAAAGGCCGTCGACACCACCCAGGATGTTGGTGAAAAGACGGTTGACACCAGTAAGAAGGTTGGTAGAAAGACCGTAAGCACCACTAAGAAGGTTGGTGCAAAGAGCAAGGACGTTGGCGAAAAGACGGTCGATACCAGCAAGGACGTTGGCGAAAAGACAGTTGATACCAGCAAGGACGTTGGTGAGAAGACAATGAGCGGCGCGAAGACCGTAACCAGGAAAGGCGCGAAGGGCGTCAAGAAAGTCGGCCGCAAGACAGTCTCCGGCGCAAAGAAAGCCGGCAACGCAGTGAAGAAAGCCATTCCATAACGTAAAGCTCAAATCACGGAAAAGCGCCGGAAGCACAAAGGACTTAGCCAAGTTCTTTGTGCTTTTTGTGCTTCTTTCTGGCTATACTACTTCCTCGGCAAGGAGGAGGACCCCAATGGCTGATACTTCGCGATTTACAATCATTTGCCCCTGTTGCGAAGCGAACATGACGGTCGATTCGCAAACGGGCGTCATCATCTCCCACGAAGAGAAAGCAAAACCGATTGCGTCGTTTGACGAGATGGTCAAAGGGCTCGACAAGCAAAAACAGATACGGGAGCAGATCTTCGCCCAGGAGCTGAGCTCGATGAAGGATCGCGACCGCATTCTCGAAGAGAAGTTTCAGGAAGCAATGAAGCGGGCTGACAAAGACAAAGACAAACCCTACCGGAACCCGTTGGACATCGATTAGTTTAGGACAGGATTTCCTGTTCGATTAACCTGGAGAAACTTGATGGCTCGTACTTCAATTCGTCTAATCCTCTGCGCCTGTCTGCTGGCGTTGGCGCAGTTGAGCGGGTTGGCCCAAACCCGCATGCCGCAGCTCAAATTTAACGATCGCACTCTCGCGAACGGTCTGCGCGTGTTGAGTGTGCCGGATCATTCGAGTCCAACTGTCGCCATACAGGTTTGGTATCACGTGGGCTCAAAGGATGACCCGCCGCACCGCAGCGGCTTTGCGCATCTCTTCGAGCACATCATGTTCAAGAGCACGAAGAACATGAAGTCGGAAATGATGGACCGGCTTACGGAGGACGTCGGCGGTTTCAACAACGCGTTTACGGCCGACGACGTTACGGTCTATTTCGAAGTAGTGCCGTCGAACTATCTCGAAACCCTGATCTGGGCAGAAGCGGATCGACTTTCCGGTCTCAACGTTGACGATGCGAATTTCAAGTCGGAGCGCGACGTGGTGAAAGAAGAGTTTCGCCAGAGTGTGCTGGCTCCGCCTTACGGGCGTTTCGAATACCTGCTGCAAGAGAAGTCATTTCTCGCACACCCGTATCAGCGCCCCACCATCGGCAGCATCGAAGATCTCGACGCGGCGTCGCTCAAAGACGTGCAGGACTTCCATGCAACGTACTATCGCCCGGACAATGCAACCCTCGTCGTAGTTGGTGATTTTGATCCGGCGCAGTTCGATAAGTGGGTTGACAAATATTTTGGTCCAATCGCCAAACCGGATCGCCCGCTGCCGCGCGTGCAAGTAAAAGAACCGCCACGTAAAAGCGAGATTCGTTTGACCGAGTACGGCCGCAACGATCTTCCGGCAGTTGGGTTAACTTATTTGACGCCACGGCAAGCCGACGCGGATTCAGACGCACTGCGCGTGGCGGATGCGATTCTTTCGGCAGGGGAATCTTCGCGGCTTTATAACGCGCTCGTGTACACGCAACAGTTGGCGGCGGAGGTTAACTCCGGTGCTGAGACGCGTGAAGATGCGAGCCTGTTTGTGTTGACTGCGGTGTTGTCTGAAGGGAAGAAGGTTGAAGACGCGGAGAAGTCGCTGCTTGCCGAGATTAAAAAGCTGCAAGACGCGCCGGTGTCCGCGGCTGAATTGGAAAAGGCGAAGAACCAGATGATCACGAACCAACTGCGGCAGCGCGAGACAAGCAACGGCAAGGCGCTGGCGCTGGGAGAAGCAGCGGTGTTGTTGGGAGATCCGGCGCGGGTCAATACTGATCTCGATCGGCTGCAAGCTGTCACCGCCGCCGACATACAACGCGTGATGAAGAAATACTTCGCGGATACGAATCGACTCGTTTTGTACTATCTGCCGGAAGCGACGAAGAAGGAGGGTCAATAACATGAGGACTCATCTTTTCTCGAAAGGCCTTCCCACGCAAAGTCCCAAGAACGAACGCAAAGACTTGAGGTTCTCCTTTGTGTCTTCGTCTGCGTCTTTGCGTCTTTGCGCGAGTACGGTTTTGCTGTTTGTTGTCGCCGTCGCTGGAGTCGTTAACGCGCAGACCCCACAAGCAACGCCCCCGCCGCCTGCTCCGTCACGTTCGGGAGCGTTTCCAAAACCCGTCGAGCAAACTCTTCCAAACGGCTTGCGAGTGATCGTCATCGAGCGACGAGAAAGTCCGCTCATCGCTGCTCAACTGCTGATCAAGAACGGCAGTGAAGTCGATCCGCCGGAGTTGCCTGGTCTTGCCGATCTGACTGCGGACCTGCTCACCAAAGGCACACAAACCCGCGACGCAACCAAGATCGCGCAGGAGATCGAAAGCCTCGGCGGCACGCTCGACTCCGGAGCGCGTTGGGATTCGTCGTTCGCCACTGTCGGCGTGATGTCTTCGAAGATTCCGCAGGCGATGGAAATTCTCGCGGACGTCGTGCGGCGGCCAACGTTCAAGAGTGAAGAAGTCGAGCGGCTGCGACAACAGTACCTCGACAACTTTACGCTCGCCCTCGGCGATCCCGGCACCATCGCGCGTTTTGTCGCGGCGAGAGTTGTGTTTGGCGATAGTCCTTACGGCCATCCGGTCGCCGGCACGACTGACTCGCTAACGCGAATCACCGCGGCCGACATCACCAAATTGCACTCGCGGTATTATCGTCCTGACAACGCCATTCTCGTTATCGGCGGCGACATCAATGCGAAAGACGGATTTGACCTCGGGACGAAGTATTTCGGTGACTGGCAAAAACCGACAACGCCTTTGCCAACTTCGGACGCCACGATGGAAAGCGCAGCCACTGCCAAGTCTGGCCGCGTCGTCGTGATCGATAAACCCGATGCCGGACAAGCCGCGGTCTATCTCGCTCGCACCGGTATCACTCGCAAAGATCCGGACTACTTTCGCGGCATCGTCACCAACTCCGTTCTGAGCGGCTACTCAGGACGTCTCAACCAGGAGATTCGCATCAAGCGCGGTTTGAGTTACGGCGCCGGTAGTTCTCTCGACGCGCGACGCGGCGTCGGACCGTTTGTAGCTTCGGCGCAGACGAAGAACGAGTCAGGCGCGCAGGTGGCGGATTTGTTGCTCGGCGAGATCACGCGCTTGTCGGCGTCGCCGCCCGCCGACGTGGAGTTAACGCCGCGTAAGGCTGTGTTGGTAGGAAGCTTTTCTCGGAATCTCGAGACGGCGACTGGCCTGGTGGGCCAGGTGGCGTCGCTTGCGCTTTACGGAATGGGTCTCGACGAGATCAATCGCTACATAAACAACGTGCAGGCGATCGGCACTGCCGACATTCAGAAGTTTGCGGGAACGCGTTTGGATGCGAAGACCAGCAACATTATCATTGTCGGAAACGCGAAGGCGTTTCTGCCGGAGTTGCAAAAGAAGTATCCAAACGTGGAAGTGATTCCGGTGACTGAGTTGGATTTGAATACTGCGCTTTTGCGGAAGAAGAAACCATAGATTTAACGGATGAAAGACGGATTTATGTGCAAAGTAGTTCTGCTAGCCATGTTGTTCGTTGGTATACCGGTGCAGGCGCAGCAGCAGGTGCCGATTGATGGAGTGGATGCGCGTTCGAATCCGGCTGAGTTTGCAAAACAACTCGGCAGCACGGATGCGCTCGTTCGCCAACGGAGTGCAGAGGCGCTCGCGCGTCTTGCCGCTACTGACCAACGCAAACTCGTCGAAGGTTACCAGCTAGAGGAGAAGAACAAAGAAGTGCGGCTGGCGCTCGACTGGGCGTTGTATCGCATGGGCCGCGCTGAAGCGCTCTATCGCGTAGTCGACGATCTCGACTCCGGCCGGCAGGAGCAAGCCATCGGTTACTTGTCAGAGTTGGAAAGTCCGGATCTGCTTTACCCGTTTCTCAAACGCAGCAACAACGCGCCACGCATCAATGCGGGCTTACTGAAAGCGCTCGCGCGCATCGGCGACGCGCAGACGCTCGAACTGGTCAAGCCTTTTCGCGAATCACACCAGCCGTATGTCGCGGAAGCCGCGGAGATCGCTCACGACGAAATCGAAAAGCGGCTCGGCGAGCCTGTGCCGACGACACGCGCGCGCCCACGAACCGTCGAGAAGGTCGCGGACCGCCCGTAAATGCACGCGAGTCTGCGCACATTTCTCGATCGACTCACCAGAGAAAACGAAATCATCACCGTTAAAGCCGAGGTTGATCCGTACCTCGAGTTGGCCGAGATCCATCGTCGTGTGATTAGCGAAGGTGGGCCGGCGTTGTTGTTCACGCGGGTGAAGGGAAGCCGTTATCCGGTCGTCACCAACCTGTTTGGGACGGACCGGCGGATCGATCTTGCGTTTGGTCCAAAGCCGGAAGCCCTCGTTCGTGAGCTGGTCCAGATTGCGGAGTCGATCCTGCCGCCGAAGCCGGCTGAACTCTGGCAACATCGTTCAGTGGCGCTCGAGTTTTTGAAACTCGGAACGAGAAACACCTCGCGATCGCCCGTGACGCAGGTTGTCGATCGACCGGCACGGTTGGACCAGCTTCCTGTGTTGACGACGTGGCAGGAAGACGGCGGCCCATTCATCACGCTCCCGCTCGTTTACACCGAGAACCCGTTAACTAAAAAGCACAACCTCGGCATCTATCGCATGCAGGTTTACGACGCGACTTCGACCGGACTGCACTGGCAGATTCAGAAAGGCGGCGGGTTTCATTATCACGAGGCCGAACGTCTCGATCAGTCATTGCCTGTCACCGTCTTTCTCGGTGGACCACCGGCGCTCATTCTCGCCGCCATCGCACCATTGCCGGAAGACGTGCCGGAGTTAGTGCTCGCGTCATTGCTCGCCGGTCAAAAGCTCAAGATGACACCTAATCCACTCGGGCGCGAGAAGCACCGGCTGGCTGCCGAAGCGGAGTTTGCCCTTGTCGGACATGCGCCACCGCATGAACGCCGGCCTGAAGGACCTTTCGGCGATCATTACGGTTACTACTCGTTGCTTCACGATTATCCGGTCTTTCACGTCGATGCCGTCTTTCATCGTCGCGACGCGATCTATCCGGCGACTGTGGTGGGCAAGCCGCGCCAGGAAGATTTCTTCATCGGCGACTATTTGCAGAAGCTGTTGTCACCGCTCTTCCCCCTCGTGATGCCTTCGGTCCGGGATCTGTGGACTTATGGCGAGACGGGATTTCATTCGCTCTGCGCGGCCGTCGTGCGTGAGCGATACGTGCGCGAGGCGCTGGTCTCAGGTTTCAGGATTCTAGGTGAGGGCCAGTTGTCGCTGACTAAGTTTTTACTGCTCACCGACACGCCACAGGATCTGAGAGACTTTCCGCGGTTGTTCGAACACATGCTCGAGCGCTTCCGGCCCGAGACGGATCTGTTTGTTTTCTCAAACGTCTCAATGGACACGCTTGATTACACGAGCGGCAAGGTGAACGAAGGCAGCAAAGCGATCATGCTCGGTTTGGGTGACCCGGTGCGCAAGCTGCCGCGCGAATTCAATGGGCAGTTGCCGGGTTATATCTCGCGTG
>DASSEB010000518.1:0-25505 GCA_035696765.1 Pyrinomonadaceae bacterium
GATCCGTGGTTCTATTTCTGATTACAGCCGTAGTGCTGGTCTACGGCGTCATCTATCCGAATCTCTCGGTCCTCCTCACCTCGTTTCAACGTGCGGGCACTTGGACGCTCGCGAACTATCGCGAAGTGTTGTCGCAACGAATCGTCATCGACGCCATCGTGAGCAGTCTCGGTCTCTCGGTCGGCACGGTCGTGCTGTGTGCACTCATCGGCGTACCACTCGCGTTTCTCTTCGAACGTTTCACTTTCCCCGGACGGCGGCTGTTCGCGGCGCTCGCGGCACTGCCACTCGTTTTGCCGCCGCTCGTCGGGACAGTCGCGTTTATCTTTCTTTGCGGTGAGTCCGGGATTCTCGCGCACGCAATTCAGAATCTGTTTGGACTCGCAAGTCCACCGTGGCGCCTGCGCGGCTGGCCTGCTCTCCTGCTTTTCCACACGTACACGATGTATCCCTTCTTCTACGTGCTCACCGGTGCAGGCTTGCGCAGGATCGATGCAAGTCTCGCCGAAGCTGCACGCAGCCTGGGAGCGTCAAAAACAGCCGTGCTCAGCCGCGTCGTGTTGCCGCAACTCACTCCCTCACTACTCGCCGCGGCACTGCTGACATTCATGACCTCGATGGCGTCGTTCAGCGCGCCGCTGCTGTTTGGTGGAGACGTACGCGTACTGACGCTCGAGATCTTTACCGCACGGCAGCGTGGTGATGTCGTGATGGCGGTGACTGAGACTGTCATACTCGCAATCATCTCGCTCGGCGCCCTCATCATTTTCCAACGCTATGAAGGCACGCGAAAGTTTGCGGCAGCGGCGATGAAAGGGGCGCCTCGCCGGCGTGAAATCATCGCGAGTGGAAAAGCGCGTGTGCTTGCCACGCTCGCCGCCGTCATCTTCGCGGTCGTTCTGGTTTTGCCGGTGGCGACTTTGCTCCTCGTGAGTTTCGCACGCGAAGGATCCTGGACCACGCAGACACTTCCATCAGCCTATACACTCGCAAACTATCAGCGGTTGTTCGCGGACCCGTACGCGGCCGAAGTGTTCTTCAACAGTTTTACGATGTCAGCGATTGCCGCGGTGGCAGCGTTGTTGTGGAGTTTTTGTGTAGTGACATTACTGACGCGACGCAAGTTGGTGGGACGTCGCTTGTTGTCGCTGCTGGTACTCGTTCCATGGGCGCTGCCGGGAACAGTGGTGGCAGTTGCAGTGGCCGAGGCTTATGGAAGTCCCGGATCGTTGCTGGGTTCTTTTGTGCTCGTCGGGACGTTCTGGATCCTCCCGGTGGTTTACTTTTTGCGATTCATGCCGTTGGTGGTCCGGGCGCTTCAGGCGAGCATGGAGCAACTCGACCCGACACTGGAGGAAGCGGCGGGATCGCTGGGCGCGCGTGCATGGCAGCGATTTACGCGCGTGACGCTCCCGTTGGTCTGGCCGGGCGCCGTCGCAGGCACCCTGCTGGCGTTTGTGATCGCGTTAGGCGAATATGTGGCTTCGGTGCTGGTTTTTGTGCCGGGCAACCGGCCGATTTCGATCGCAATCGCATCTGAGTTGCGGGATTTCAATCTCGGTGCGGCAGCCGCGTACGGGGTGGTGTTGATTGTGATCATCTCGATCAGCATGATGGTGGCCGGCCGTTTGGAACGCAGATAAACACGGATTGTTTATGGATTAAAATGAGAGTTCAACAGATACGAAAATATTTAGCGCTGCTGCTGCTTGTTCTACTGCTTCCGTTTCCGTATTCGAGGGCGCAAGTAGTCAAGGATAGCGCTGCGACGGAGAAGCTTGATAAAGCAGAGCTGCACCAGGCGCTGCTCGATCTCACAAACCCGTGGACCGTTATGTGTGTCGCCGCGCATCCGGACGACGAAGACGGCAGTACGTTGACTGTGCTCCGTCGCAAGTACGGAGTTCACACTGTCTCTCTCTTCTCGACGTTCGGCGAAGGCGGACAGAACGCGGTCGGACCTCAGCTCTACGAAGAACTCGGCGTGATACGCGCGCGCGAAACAATGGCCGCCGCTGAAGTGCAAGGCTCCGAACCACACTTCCTCGGCTTTCGCGATTTTGGTTTTTCGAAGTCGGCTGAAGAGACATTTCGCGTGTGGGGTGAAAGAGAGCTCCTGCGCCGAATGGTGTTACAGATTCGTTTGCTTCGTCCGGATGTCATCATCACCAATCACGACACCACGAGCGGTCACGGTCATCACCAGGCGACCGGCCGCACAGTGCTGCAAGCATTTGACGCCGCTGCCGATCCAAAACAGTTTCCCGAACAACTTGCGCAGGCGGGCACGTGGCAGGTGAAGCGACTTTTTGTTCGATCACGTGGTCAAGCGGCGACGTCGTCGGGCACCGAAGCTCAACCGCTATCTTTTGCGATCGATCCAAACGAAACCGATCCGGTCCGCGGCGTTACTTACGCGCAACAAGCACTCGAAGGCCTGCACAAGCACGCGACGCAGGGACCATGGCCCAAGACAGTTCCGCCCGGCGGCGCTCGTCAGATTCGTTACAGCCTTGTACGACAGGTTCAATCTGCCCCTCCTCTTCCCGCAAACGCGAAAACACCGCTTGATGGGCTGACTTTGCCTGAAGCCGTTGCTGCGAAGCTGGTCGCGCCCACGATTGAAGGCAAACCGTTGACGGAGTTCGTCGACCACCGCCTCGAAGTGCTGGTGGCGCTGCTAAACGCACACCGGCGCGGTAAGTACACTGTGCCAAAGGAAGTCTTCGATATCGATCCACAACGATTCAAACTGATGGCGTTGCGACTCGACAATGCGCTCGCAACCGCCAGCGGCGTATCGGTGAGTTTAAGCGAGGAAGGCTCTGCCCTGGTTCCCGGCGAAGAATCTCAACTCGCAGCCGTAGTTTCAAACGGCGGCGTCGGCGAGGTTCGAATCAAGCAACTGCGATTTCACGGCCTCGGCGTGGACAAAACTCTTGATACTGCCGAAAAGATCTTGCCGGGCACTGAAACCTCTGCCGAAGTAAAAGTATTCACACCAAAGGCGACCAGCTTGACCGTGCCGTCGTCCGAACATCTTTACGACGGCCGCTTGTTTGGGGAACCGCTGAAAGTTGAAGCCGAACTCTCGATCGAAGGTGCGTCGTTTTTGATTGAGAACGAAAGCCGCAGAGAGGTCGCGCCGGCAGTTGAAATCGTCGACGTCGATCCTTCGCCATACGTCAGCACGCCGGCCACTTCCCAGAAGCCACTCGATTTCACGATCACGCTGAAAAACCACCTGCGAAAAGATTTTCGTGGGCTATTGAGAGTACGTGGCCAGAATTTGGAGACAGGACGCGAGATAAATCTGCATCCGGGCGAATCGTCGACTCAGAATCTCGTCGTACGCACCGCGTTGCCGCTGACCGAACAGACCGAGGGTTCGAACGTTGCCGTCATCGTAGATCTGCCGAACCCGAAAGAACCGATCGCAAAGAGAAACATTCCTTTGGTCTATGCAGATGCCGTGGTTGTGAGCGGACGCAAGGTCGGCTATCTGCCGAGCTCGGATGAAACGTTGCAGCGCGCGCTTGCAGCGTTAGGCGTTGACGCGAAGCAGTTAACCGTCGACCAGATTGCGAAGTCAGACCTGTCAGGCTTTCACACGATCATCATCGACAATCGCGGCTACGAAGCGCATCAGGATCTAATCCCGATCAATAATCGACTGGTGAAGTTTGTCGAAGACGGCGGGACGCTGCTCGTGTTCTATCACCGGGTGAACGAGTGGAACCCGAACGAGCGGCGGCCACAGCTCGCGCCATATCCGATCCTCGTGGGCGACGAGCGCGTTACGGAAGAAGACGCGCCGATTGTGTTTCTCCAGCCGCGACATCCGCTGCTCAACTTTCCCAACCGGATCACGCAGAAAGATTTTGCGGATTGGGTGCAGGAACGAGGGCTGTATTTCCCGCGTGAGTGGGACCAACACTACACCGCGCTCCTCGCCACGAACGACAAGGGCGAGCCGCAGTTGCGAGGCGGACTGCTGGTTGCGCCTTACGGTAGAGGTAACTACATCTACACGAGTTTTGTTTGGTATCGGCAACTGCGGGCGGGACTGCCGGGTGGGTACCGGATGTTCGCGAACCTGATCAGCTACGGACGCCGCAAAGACGATTAGCCACAAAAAGGCACATAAAGCACAAAAGTGAGCTCAGCCGAGATGACATGAATGATCTCGGCTGGTCTAATCTGATCTTTTGTGCTTTTTGTGCCTTTTTGTGGCTATGAATTTTTTTGCGGCTAAGCGGGCGAGTCGAGCATTGCTTCTGAGTCGAGGGATTCTTCGGCTTCCAGTTTTACGCGCGCGCGTTCGAGGAAGGTCTTGATCATCTCGCGGACGCGTTTCTGCATCTCGGCGCTGATCGCGCTCTCGCCAACCAGTATCGCAAAGCGATGCAGGTCTTTCGCGTGCTGTCGTCGTAGCTCGACATGCTGGACGATCTTGATAAGCACCTTGTGCCCGCGCTCTTCAAAGGCTGCCGCATAGCGCAGGTAGTTCTTCATCTCAGAGCGCGCCGGTGACCACTCGAGACGCTCGGGCGAATCTTCTGTCTTCTCCACGGTGAACGACGCCTCAACAGCGCCGATAACGGGCACTTCAGTGCGCACCATCCAACGCATGATGCCGCCGGCTTCTTTGCGTATCCCCTCGATTCCCGGCATCAGATCCGCGAAATTACGGAGCTCGCCAAAAAACTCACGGGCCCGTTCGACGGTCGTCCGTAATTCCAGTTGATCTGCGTACGAGGCTTTGATTCGAAACATTTGTTCTCCGTTAACCGTTTTCCCAGGACATTGATGCGAGGTGACGACGACTTGGTTTCCCGTCTCTCCGTTGCTAAGTTACACGAGGACTCTTTGGTAGTAAATATCTATTTATTATGAGTAGTAAGCAGAGTTGCCCCCGTTGCGAAAAACCCGGGCTCAAAGGGTGGGATGAACTGACTGGCGAAGAGCGCGAGGTGGTGAAGCGACTGCCCCTTTCGGCGCGCTATCCGCTCGCTGAACGTCAAAAGACCCATCGCTGGTGCACGCGCTGTTGGTGGGAAGACACATCCACAGAGAAATCCGTGTAATCCGTGTTCACAAAACGATCCGAAGGTAGGCTTCACGGATTGCGCGCATCTGCTCGCCGAGCGTCTGCTGTAGCTCGTTGACTGATGCGAAACCCATGCGGAGCGCGACGTCACGCGCAGTGACGTGGTTCGGATCCGGCAGACGCGTCGAGCGCCCGACAATCAATCGCAAGTTGTGATCGAGCGAACGCAACAGACTGTAACCGTTCGTCAAGGTCGAACAATCATCCTCGGTAAGCGAACCTTCCTCGCGCAGTCGCTCTAACGTAAACGCCGTCGATCGATCCTCACCTTCGTCGGGCACTTCATCGCGCAACTGCAAATAGCGCACGGCAAAATACACATCGAGCATTCCGCCGGGCCCGTACTTGATATCAACGCCTGCCTTCCTGCCGCGTCCGCCCTTCTCTTTCTCCAGCCGATCTCTGACATGCCGCGTCACCGTCTTCAACTCTTTCGGATCGAGCCGCAAAGCGTTCGCATGTATGCGATGGCGAGCGTGTGTCTCGACCATCTTTCCCATTTCGTGATCGCCGCCGACTGAACGCAGCTTGACGTAAGCCAGCCATTCCCACGGCGCGCTTTCGTCCCGGAGATAATCGAGAAAACCTTCCGAGCTGGTGACGAGTGGTCCATTCTTTCCGTGCGGCCGCAAACGCAAATCGACGCGGTAGAGATAACCCTCTCTCGTGATGCTCGAAAGCGCCGCGATCATAAATTCCACGAGTCGCGAGTATGTCTCGTCCTGTGTGAGCGTTTTTATCGGCGACGGAACGAGCGAGTCGTAAGTGATCAGAATGTCGAGATCGGATCCGTAATCCATGCCGCCCGTGCTGAGACGTCCCAAACCGTAAAACGCCACTCGCGGACCGCCGCTGAATGAACCGTACCGCCGCGCCATCTCACGCCGCGCGATCAGATAAGCGACGTTCATGCTCGCGGTCGCCAGGTCGGTTTGTAAATTGTTGGTTTCGGAAATCGAGAGTTCGTGTGACACGTCGAGCGCGCCGATCTCTGCAATCAACTCCGCCCATTGCAAACGCAGCGCGGCGAGTTCTGCCGGGAAACTTCGCTCGGCGTCGATCGCGGAGCGAAGGATCGCGCGATAATCGCGGCGCAGCGACGCCGTCGCGGACGCGCCGAGCGCCGTAATCAACGTTGGGTTCGCGGCGATCATTTCCGCGAACGACTCAGAGGAACCACAGAGTTGCAACAGCGCTTCGAGGTTGGCTTCTGTAATTGCTATCGCGCGATCAGTTTTTTCCAGTGAAGCTGCGATACGAGCGGTCTGGACCAACGCACGATGCGGATTGAGCGATTTGTTTGCGAGGGCGAGCAGTCGATTTGGCAATCCCCTCGTTCGTTCAGTCATGTACGAGACGAACACGCGAGCTGAAACAAGTGCGAGCGCTGTATCTTTGTCGACACGGTCGAGATCGGCGGGAGTGTCGCCGGCAACAACCTCTGTGCTTGTTTCGACGTCTGAAAACAGCCGATCGTAAGTGTTACGCACATTCGTCGTGTGCGCTTTCAAAGCAGCGGCGAAATCTTTCGCTGCCGGAAATCCCATGCGGCGCGCAACAAGTGTTTGCGCCTCTGCTGCCTCTGGAACGGTGTGCGTCTGAAGCCCGTGTTCCATCTGGAGCCGGTGTTCGAGATAACGCAGAAAGTAGTAAGCGTCCGACAACGCGCTGCGTTCCGGTTGCGTGATGAAGCCGCGATCGGCAAGCCGGCCAAGACTCACCAAAGTGTGTGGCACACGCAACCAATCGTCGCGACCGCCGTGGGCCAACTGAAGCGCCTGCGCGATGAACTCGATTTCGCGAATGCCGCCGCGGCCCAGCTTCACGTTGAAGCCGCTCTTCCGCTCGACTTGCCGATCGATCTTCTGCTTCGCCAAACGAACACTCGCAAGCGCTCCGCTCACAGAAACGTTTGGTCGAAAGACCGCGGGCGTAACCGCGTCTTTGAAGTTCGCAAACAGTTCTGCCGAACCCGCTGCTGCGCGTGAACGGATCAGAGTCTGCCGTTCCCAGTCCTGCGCTGATTGCATGTAATATCGCGTGGCTTCCTGCAACGAACAGGCGAGCGCGCCGTCGCGGCCGTGTGGACGCAGTCGCAAGTCGACTCGATACGGCGCACCCTCGCCTCCTGATTGGCCAACCAGGCGCGCGAGCGTCTCAGAGAGTTTGACGAAGTACTCGCGATTCGTGACCTCGCCGCGTTCGCCGGTCGCGGCTGTTGTGCCCTCGTCTGAGTAAAGAAAGATCAGATCGATATCGGAAGCGTAGTTGAGCTCCATCGAGCCGAGCTTTCCGAGCGCGATAACGCAGAACTCCGCGGTAGCGCTGCGACCTCGTTCATCAACATGCCGCGGCAGACCGTAACGGTTGTCGAGATCCTGGCGCGCCAGACTGAGCGCGTAATCCAGAATCGCGTCCGCAAGGTTTGACAACTCTTCCATCGTCTCGACGAGCGTTTGCGCGCGACGAATGTCGTGCAGGTAAGTGCGCAATAACTCGCGACGGCGAAACCGCGCGAACAACAACTGCGGATTCAGAGAAGAATGTGTGAGGGCGAAACGTGCGAGCGACTCCTTAAACTCGTCACGCGTTCTGACCCGCGGATCGGCACGCTCGCGCGACAGCCAGGAGAGATATTCCGGGTTCTGCTCGATCGTCGTCGCGAGTAACGGACTCCACGCCGCAAGAGCGAGAACGTCCGAAAGCAACGCCGGTTTTTTGAGTAGATTTTGGTGTGCACGCGGCTGTTCTTTCGCCAGCCGCTCGAGAAAGAGCCGGGCGCCATTCTGATCGGGCAGATCACGGATGAACACTGAAATTGAGTGATCAGTGTTCATCCGCGTCATCTGTGGCCTAAATATCGTAGTAGAGCGAAAACTCGAGCGGGTGCGGACGCATACGCATCGGCGTGATCTCGCGATCGCGCTTGTAGTTGATCCAACGCTCGATCAGTTGCGGGCTAAACACGTCGCCCTTCAAAAGAAAGTCGTGATCGGCCTCGAGCGCTTTCAGTGAATCGTCCAACGTACCCGGCAGAGTCGGAACGTCCTTCAATTCTTCCGGCGACAGATCGTAGATGTCCTTCTCGAGCGGATCACCCGGATCGAGCCGGTTCTGAACACCGTCAAGTCCTGCCAGCAACATCGCCGAAAACGCGAGATACGCGTTGCACGACGGATCGGGCGGACGAAACTCGAGCCGTTTCAACTTCGGATTTGTCGAGAACATCGGAATGCGAATCGCCGCCGAACGGTTGCGAGCCGAATAAGCAAGATTCACCGGCGCTTCAAAACCCGGCACGAGACGTTTGTAACTGTTCGTCGTCGGAGCAGCGAAAGCAACAACCGCGGCAGCGTGTTTCAACAAGCCACCAATGTAATAGCGAGCGGTGTCGGAGAGTCCCGCGTACCCATCGCCGGAGAAGAGCGGTTTCTCACCCTTCCACAATGACTGGTGACAGTGCATTCCCGATCCGTTATCGCCATACAGTGGCTTCGGCATAAACGTCGCCGACTTCCCAAACTGGTGTGCAGTATTGCGAACTACATATTTAAATATTTGCAGATTATCGGCCGTCCCCAACATCGTTGAGTAGCGAAAATCGATCTCACACTGGCCCGCCGTCGCCACTTCGTGGTGATGACATTCGACAGTGACGCCACACTTCGCCAACGTCAGTGAGATTTCGGAGCGCAAATCCGTTAACGAATCAGTCGGGGCGCAAGGAACGTAACCTTCCTTGGGACGAATTCGATAACCGAGGTTTGATCCGGAAAACTCGTTCGCGTCGCGGCCGCTGTTCCAGTGTGCTTCATCAGAATCGATCGAGAAACCGGCTGATTGCTGGTCGTTATGAAACTTTACTGAATCAAACACGAAGAACTCGGCTTCAGGACCGAAGTAAGCAGTGTCCGCGAGTCCGGTGAATTTCAGATAACTTTCGGCGCGCTGTGCAACCGAGCGCGGATCGAATGCGTAACCTTCTTTTGTTATGGGATCGACGGCACTACCGATCAAACAGAGGGTTGGTTGTTCGGCAAACGGGTCCATCCAAAAACGGGTGGCGTCGGGAACGAGCAGCATGTCGGACTCGTGGATTGCGGCCCAGCCACGAATTGAAGACGCATCGAAACCGAAGCCGTCTTCGAATTGGTCTTCCCCTAGTTCGGCGATTGGAAAGGTAAGGTGTTGCCAGGAGCCGGGTAAATCCGTGAAACGGACAGAGACGAATTTAGCGCCCTGGTCGGAAGCGAATTTCAAGACAGTCTTAGGGTTCATGTGATCTCCTAAACATTAAGGGAGTGTTGGGGGTGCTCTTCGCCCCGGCGTGATGTTTGGTGCGAAGTATGATCGGGTGCTTAACGACTTTGAGAAAACAGTCGTACCGCATTGAAGGAGTAGCCGCGTAAAAAACTGCCATTATAGGCACCGTTACTTTCGTGTCAAGAGGAAACTGGAAAACTTTATCCACAGATTACGCAGATTGCCGTAAAAATCCGTGTAATCTGGGGACGAATTTGCCGTAAAAAGTTATAGACCAAAATGGACGTTTTCTGTTACATTGCGCGGCTAAAGCGTTCCACCCAACACAACTCCGCAACTCGACCGGAAAAATGTACATCTGTGTTTTAGCTATGGGAATTCATATCGATCAAGTTTTACTTCTAAGCCAGGAGACCGCTAATTGACCACGGCAATCGAGCAAACGCTCGAAACTTATGGAATCGAAAACTGGGGCGCTGGCTACTTCGATGTAAACCGGAAGGGAAATCTGATCGTCCGCCCCGTCGAGGGAGATCCCCGCACAGCGGACTTGAAAGAGATCATTGACGACCTTGCAAAACGCGGTATTACCACGCCAGTTCTCCTGCGCTTTCCGCAGTTGGTCGCAGCTCAAGTAAGAAAACTTCAGCGCGCTTTTAGCCGCTCGATCCGCGAGTTTGAGTATCAGGGAGCGCACATGTGTGTTTACCCGATGAAGGTAAACCAGCAGCGCGCGGTCGTCGAGGAATACCTGCGCGAAGGTTCTCGTTACGACTTCGGACTCGAAGCCGGCTCGAAACCCGAACTCTACGCCGCGCTCGCGCTCGAACAGCCGGATGACAGCCTGCTCGTTCTCAATGGTTTCAAGGACGAAGAATTCATCGAATTGGCATTCGCGGGCGCGAAGGTCGGAAAGAAAGTCGTAATCGTGATCGAGAAACTGAACGAACTGGATCACGTGCTGAACGTAGCTGAGCGCACTGACGGACCGCTGCCGATGATCGGTATGCGCGTGAAGCTGTATTCAAAGGGTTCCGGCCGCTGGGAAAAATCCGGCGGCGAGGCCGCAAAGTTCGGGTTGACGACAACCGAACTGCTGGAAGTGATCCGGCGTCTCGAAGAAGCCGATCGCATGGACATGCTCAAGCTGCTCCACTTCCACATTGGCTCCCAGCTCACCGATATCAAACGCATCAAGAATGCGATGAAGGAAGCGGCGCGCGTTTACGCGAAGGTCTACCAGATGAAAGTGCCCATCGAGCTGCTGGACGTCGGCGGCGGAATGGCAGTCGACTACGACGGCTCGAAAACGGCGTTCGACTCGTCTGCAAACTACACGGCGCAGGAGTTTGCCAACGACGTCATCTACACGATCAAGCAGGTCTGCGACGACGAGAACGTGCCGCATCCGACAATCATTCAGGAGTCAGGCCGTTTTCTCGCCGCTTACCACGCGATTCTCGTGACCAACGTGCTGGATGAGATTGAAACCGTTGTCGAAGACATCACGCCGATCGAGATCGGCGACGACGATCCGCAGGTTGTGATCGAGCTCGGCGACTTGCGCGAGTCGATCACCGTCAAGAACTATCGCGAGTACTATCACGACGCACTCGAACACCGCGAAGAGTTGTTCACCCTCTTCAATCTGGGATTGATCTCCCTCGAGGATCGCGCCAAGGGTGAAGTGCTTTTCTGGGACGTTTGCGAGCGCGCCGACAAGTACGCGCAGCAGGCGAAATACGTTTCCGAGGAGTTTGGCGATCTTCGCCGGCTGCTGTGCGCGAAGTACCTGACTAACTTTTCAGTGTTTCGTTCAGTGCCGGATCACTGGGCGCTCGATCAACTGTTTCCCATCGTGCCGATTCACCATCTCAACAAGCCGCCGACTGAATACACCACGTTGTGCGACATCACCTGCGATTCCGACGGCATCGTCGACAAGTTTGTGGACCTTCACGACGTCAAACAAGTGCTGGAGCTTCACAGTCTCACGCCGGACGAGCCTTACTACCTTGCGTTCATGCTGGTGGGCGCGTACCAGGAGGTGATGGGAAACAATCACAACCTGTTCGGTACGCCGCACGAGGCCCAAATACACATCGACGAAGAAGGTTTTCTCATCAAGAAGGTCATTAAAGGAACGACTGTAGGCGCTGCTGTCGAGCGTGCTCGTTACGAGCGCAGCTTGCTGCACGATAACTTTCGCCGGCTGATCAATCGTCGTGTAAAAGATGGCGAGTTGAGCGAAGCTGACGGAGCCGAGTTGGCCCAGTTCTACGAATCCCGTTATGACGCCTACACCTATCTCGCAGTGAATGGAGTGAAATCCCGTTCGCGGCGCCGGACCGATTAGTAATTATGTAATTCAAAAGCTATCTCGACGTTCAATCCGAGAGGTTGACAAACCCGCATGGTCACTCAACGAAAACCAAAAGCATCGAAGTACCTGACCACTCCCACGCGTCCCGTTCAGGTGGATCGTGATCGTTCGGTGGCCGGACTGCTCGAGAAGATGGAAGGAACAGGCTTCGGAGGACGCCAACTTGCCGAGGCCCATCGCATCTGGCTCGACATGCTTGGCGACAATACAACCATCATGGTGGCGGCCTCAGGAGCGCTGATCCCAGCCGGCATGCGGCGTTTGCTCGCTTACGTTATCAAGAACCGTTTCGTCGACGTGCTGGTACTTTCGGGCTCCTTGCTTTTTCACGATCTGCACGAAACACTCGGGCGTTATCACTTCCAGGCCCATCCATCGATGACTGACGCGGAGTTGGAGTCGGCGCAGATTAGCCGCATGTGGGACTTGCTCGCGAGTGACGAAGAATATCGAGAAGCGAAGGAGTGGATTGGCGGCTTTACGAACCAACTCGACCAAACACGTCCGTACGCGCCGCGTGAGTTTTTACACCTGCTCGGCCGCGAGCTTGCCGAGATAGCCTCAGAAGACGGTGTGCTGACGTCGGCTTACAAAGCGCGCGTGCCGATCTTCTGTCCAGCGATTGCGGACAGTGGTCTCGCAGTCGGCATTGCCGGTGCGCGTTTCGAGAAGAAGAACAATTTCATGTTCGACGTGATTCAGGACGTGCTCGACATGATGAACGTGATGGTCAACGCGCGCGTCTCAGGGATACTCAATCTCGGCGGCGGCACGACGAAGAGTTTTATTCAACAGGCGACGCTTTCATCGTTCCTGCAAAAGGAACATCATCACGGGCACAAGTATGCGATTCAGATCTCGACTGACGCTCCGCATCCTGGAGGCAGATCCAACGCGGTGTCGTTTGATGAAGGATTGATCTACGGGAAACTCGCGCGCGGCGCGCACACCGCGTACGTTCCGTGCGACGCGACGATCGCGCTGCCGATACTGATTACGTCGCTCTCACAAACTGCGGCGAAGTACATGAAGGGACGCAAAAAACCAAACTTCACCTTCGGCCGCGACCTCATGGTCGACGCACCCTAACCACGGATTACACGGATTTCAGCCGGATGAATCCGCGATATCCGTGTATTTCTCACGCGATTCCTCTGCGCGTACATCGCTTTATCAGCCTGCTCGATCGCCTGGCCGAGGTCGGTCAATGAAGTAAATCCGGCTACTCCGAAAGAGACCGTGACCGTGAGCGGCATTCCCGTCCACTGCTCACAGTTCGCTTCGAGAATCTTGTTCAGTTTTTCCATGCGACGGCCGGCTTCAGGCTGCGGCAGCTTGAACATCAATACGAGAAACTCGTCACCGCCCCAACGGAACAGCATATCGTCCGCGCGCACCAACGAACGCGTCGCACGAGCCACCGCGCGAATTGCTTTGTCTCCCGCGGTATGGCCCATCGTGTCGTTGATTGGTTTCAGATTGTCGATATCAAGCACGGCCACACTGCCGGATGTCACGACATCCTGAGCACCTTCGGGTCGCCGCAGCAGCGAATGAAATGCGTGGCGATTTAACGCTTCCGTGAGCGGATCCATCTGGACCAGCAACTCGAGTTGATCGCGTGCCTGAACCAATTGTCTGTTCGTGTTTTCCAGTTCGCGACGCACGTTTCTCATCCGCACCATCACGATGCCGAATAGAATGGCGAGCAGCGTAATCAGGAGAACGCCGACACATTGAATGGCCAGACCAATATTGGAATCCATAACTGGGTCCTCGTCCTGGGCTAAACGAGTTATAGGAAAGCTTTGGGCGTGAGGGTTACAGCGGAATCGATTCTAGCTGACCGGAGGGCAAAAAGCCACAGATTTTCACGGATGAACACGGATTGATCCGTGCTCATCCGTGAAATCTGTGGCAAAGAATGAATTTTAGGTCAGCCACTGCAGGATTTCTTCCTCATTCGCGCTGCGCGTGCCGCCGACGACGTGAATGAAATACTCCTCGAGCGACACCGGGCCCTGGCCGTCTCCCTCGACACGTATTCCCTGGCGCAGTTCGTTCAACGATCCGGAAGCGAGTAACTTCCCTTGCGCGATGATGGCGATGTCGCTGCAGAGGCGTTCGACGATCTCGAGCACATGTGAGGTCAGGAAAACTGTCAGGCCCCTGGCGGTGAGCCGTGACAACAAATCCTTCAACGTGCGTGAAGCAATCGCGTCGACACCTTCGAACGGCTCGTCCAGGAAGAGTATCTCCGGGCGATGAATGAGCGCGCAGGCGAGCGAGAGCTTTTTCTTCATGCCGTGGGAATATTCGATGATCAATTTTCTCGGCTCGTCCTGTAGCTCCATCAGCTCGAGCAGTTCTTTCGAGCGTTGCGCGATCTCGTCGGGGCGAAGGCCGTACATTCGTCCGGTAAACGACAACATCTCCGCGCCGGTTAATCGTTCAAACAGGTTCAGGTCTTCGGGCACGACGCCGATGCGTCTCTTCACTTCCATCGGGTGTTCGGAGATGTCGAGATTCAGAACTTGCAAGGTGCCGCTGGTCGGAGCGAGCAGGCCGGTCAGCATCTTGATCGTGGTTGATTTGCCGGCACCGTTCGGACCGAGAAAGCCGAAGAAGCTGCCGCGGTTTACGCGCAAGTTGATGTGATCGACTGCGACGAAGTCACCAAACTGCTTGACGAGTGAAAACGTCTCGACTGCGGGCGTTGCTGACATTGGCCACAGATTATCCGCGTTAATCTGTGGTCAATCAAATGAGAAACGGTCGCGCGTCGTCGGCGCGTACGAACGCCGGCAGTTCCCGGTGCGTGCTCATGAGGAACGCGTTCGAGCTGGATTGCAACGCGTTACCGTGTGTCGCCGCGAGGCGGACGATGCGGCCGAACGGCGACCAGCCGTAGTAGTAACCATCTTTCAGTGAGACGAGGACGTCAGCCGTGTGTTTCACGCGGGAAGTGAAAAGCGATTTGTAGAGGTTCGCGATTGCATCGGGATAACGATGTCCGGCAGTTTGCCTGAACCAATCCTGGTCCGATGCAAAACCGTTGTGCAAATCGCCGAGCTTCAGTGGATCTCCTGCGCCAGCCTCGTAGCGATACGAGAATCCGTACGCATCAGCGCGTCGCTCAATCCGCGCCTGCCCGCGTTCGCTTTCGATAACAACATCACTGCCGTCTTTATAGATCGCGAAATCCACGCCCGTGATCTCCGCGCTCGTACGCGCCACCTCCGGAATCCTGTCCGTGTCTCGACAATAAACAGCGGCATAACTGCAAAGTCCAAACGCGGGAATTACCACCTGAAAACCACGACGCTGAAGGGCCTCGGTCAGTGGAACACGTCGATTCTCCTCGAGATTCATACCGTGATCGGAGAACATCACGATCTCCGTCTCCTCGCCGCAGTAACTCTGGATCTCTCGCAGGATGTTATCGAGTGACTCGAGCGCGACCGCGAGTCGATCAGGTCCCTGGCCGTGCAGCAGGCCGTCAGTGGCTTTTAAAAACGCGAAGTAATCACGCATTTGCGGCGCGGCGCGAAAGCTCTCGCGAAACCGTTGCATGTCGGCGCGCCAGATCCTGTCAGGCGCAACGTAAATCAAAAACTCAAAAGGCAGCGGTTCCTGGTAATCGAGATCGTCCATGTACGACGAAGGGATCTTGTCGGGTGTGCGGCGGCCGAGATACTTCCTGATTCCGCCACGCAGTTCTCCTGCCGCGCGATCGAAGTACAAACTCTCGTAGCCCGCGGGCGGCGAAGCGCCGAGCATCGCCGAGAGGGCCACGTTCGTCATGGTTGGAAATGGTGAGAGGAGCCGCGTTGGTCGTCCAAAACTATCAAACAGCCCGCGGCCCTTTGCCTGCTCGATGAGCTTGTGTGGAACTCCATCCAGACAGAGAAGCAGGCGTCGCGGACGAGTTCTAAAATCCTTGCCCATCTGTGTTAACCCGTGGCCCTATTGTTCTGCGTCCAGTTTACTCGCCTGCTCCACGCGGTAAGCCTGGCGCAGACCCCGCTTCGCTTCTTCGTGTGCGTCGTAAACGTTCGGCCGGGCCAGCACTTCCTTGTATTGCGCCAATGCTTCCTCACGTCTTCCCGCGGCGTCGTAAGCACGCGCAGCATAAAGATGGGCCATCGTGATCAATCCCGGTTCGCCGCGATCGACCTTCGTCGCTGACAGAAACTCTTTCGCCGCACGATCGTGATACCCGGCGATCAGCAACACTTCGCCATACTTGAAATGAATCAGATCCAACGCGCGCGCCGCCGTGTCCCGCACGTTCCGATCGCGCAACACCTCTTCGAAGATGGCAAACGCTTCCTTCTCGGCCTGAACGGCGCCTGCGAGGTCTTTCTCTTTTCGTTTAACTCCGGCGAGCGAAACGAGCGCGTCCGCGCTTTCCATTTTCAACAGATAGTTGCGTGGATACTTTGCGCTGAGTTCTCGCGTCAGCTTGAGCGCGTCCGCAAAACGCTTTTCGCGACCATAGAGGAGGACGAGGACAGTCTTGGCGTCGTCCTGCGCCCAACGACCTTCCTTCGCAACCTGTTCCAGCATCGCGAGCCCGCGTTTTTTCGAACCGCGATAACCAGTAGCGCCTGCAAGAATCTTCACCGGCAGCGGCAACGATCCCACGACGTACTCGTAAAGACCGATCGTTATCTGCGCATCGATGTACTTCGGATCGAGCTTCAATACTTCACGATGATGGTCCACCGCGTCGTTGCCGTCGCGCAGTGCCGCGAAGTGGCGTCGTTCGACAGCTTCTTCGAACGACGCTTTGAGTCCTTCAGTGTTCGCCAGAAAATCGAGCGCCTCGACGTTCTTCGGCTCCTGCTTTAGTTTTGCTTCCGCGAGGCGTTTGGCTTCTCGAGTCAGATTGCGAAACTCGGTGATGATCTTCGGATCGACTTTGTCGTCGCCGTTTGCATAGAACGATTCCGAGCTGTAAAGCGACGTCTGCAAGCGCCGCGACTCGTAGAGCGTCTTGATCCACACGCGAGCAGCAAGCAGTTGATAGCCGCCGGGATGGTTCGGGTATAGCTGGACGATCTCTTTGAAATCACGCTCCGCCTTTTCGTAGTCGATGTTGTAGAGCGCGTCGAGGCCACTGCGCCGCAGTTCCTCGAACCGCGCTCGTTCCGAGTCAGTCAACCATGGGGATGAAGGCTGCTGCGCAAACACGCCGAGGGCGGTCGCCAGCAATAAAACAAGAACACCGAGATACTTCATTCAATCCTCCAAGTAACCACGGATGACACGGATTTCTAAATCCCGATTAAGTCCGGATCCGGATTCAATCCGTATCGTCCGTGGTAAATGATTCAATGTATTTCACACCCGATCCAGTGTTGAATAAGACGACGCGATCATTTGCAGTCACTTCGCCTGTCTCGAGCAACTGCCGCAACGCAGGCAAGCAGGCGGCGCCTTCGGGAGCGCAAAAGATTCCTTCCGTTGCGCCGATCTCGGCGGTTGCTGCAATCAGTTCTTCATCAGTCACGGCTACCGCAGTACCACCCGACTCACGCAACGCATCAAGAATCAAAAAGTCACCAATCGCCTTCGGCACGCGCAATCCCGAAGCTGTCGTCGCCGCATCCGGAAACTCGTCGGCGAAACGTTTGCCTTCCTCGAATGCCTGCACGATGGGAGCGCAGCCGGCCGCCTGCACCGTCACCATCCGTGGCCGCTTGCTTCCGATCCAACCCATCTGTTCCATCTCGGCAAACGCTTTCCACATTCCGATTAGCCCCGTGCCGCCGCCCGTCGGATAAATGATGACGTCCGGCAACACCCAATTCATTTGTTCGGCGAGCTCGTAACCGAGCGTCTTTTTTCCTTCAACGCGATAAGGTTCTTTCAACGTCGAGACGTCAAACAAACCTTCTTTTTCTTTCCGCCGGGCGACCTCAGCGCCGCAGTCGGTAATCAATCCGTCTATCAGGGTGACGCGAGCTCCGGTTTGTTCACACTCGACGACGTTTGCTCGTGGCGTATCGCGCGGCATGAAAATGAACGACTTGAGCCCGGCCCGCGCGGCGTAAGCAGAAAGTGCGCCCCCCGCATTTCCCGCGGATGGAACGGCGAGTTTCGTCGCTCCCAGCTCTTTGGCCATCGAAACCGCGGTCGTCATTCCACGAGCTTTAAAACTCTGCGTCGGGTTCTGCGATTCATCCTTGATGTAAAGTTCGTGGACCTTGACGCGCTTGCCTAACCTTTGTGCTCGTAGCAGCGGTGTCCAACCTTCGCCAAGTGAAATAATATTCTCGTCTTTTTCTACCGGCAGCACCTCGCGATAGCGCCAGAGATCGGGCCGCCTCGCAACCAGTGATTCCCTGGTCAGAGTCGTTTTGCTTCGCTCCAAATCGTAACGAACGAGCAAAGGCTTGCCGCAGGCGCGACAAAGGTTGTGCAACCGACGTGCCTCGTGCTCCAGGCCGCACAGGGCGCATTCCAAATGGGTAACATTCATGGGCAGAGATTCCTCGAGTCGGGACTAGTTTTAGCGAACGCGCGCCAGTATGCGCCAGAAATGAGAATTCGAGGTAACGCACGTGAAAAGAGCCCAGAGCAGGAGGTTTACGATAGATGCTGCAAATCTATTGCACCACGAGTCGAAATCATCAGGAGTGCGAAATAATTACCACGGATCTTTGGAATCCAACGCATCCGCAGACCCGCAGATTGATCTGTGTAATCTGCGATGCTACCTTGTTCGTCTTTATGACGATAAGTTTGTTGGCGCTTGATCTCGACGGGACGCTCCTCGACTCTCGCGGCCGTATTTCTGAGCGCAATCGCAGTGCAATCAGGGACGCACGCGAACAAGGTGTGCGCGTGGCGCTCGTCACCGGCCGCCGGTTTCGCGATTCGCGCCCCGTAGCTTTGGAGTTGGGACTCGACGTTCCGTTGATCTCTCACAACGGCGCGCTGACTAAACACGCCGAAACGCTGCAAACTGTTTCGGTGTTGCCGTTGCCGGTGACTGCCGCACGCGCAGCACTCCGAGTCGGACGCCAAGCCGATGCTGATGCACTCGTGAGTGACGACCACGAAGGGTTAGGAGTTCTTGTTTACGATCACCTGCGCGGCGGAAACACAGCCGCGCAAAAATACCTGACGTGGGCGCAGCGAATTCATGGCGACGAAGATGGACGAGAGGCAGTACGGCAGGTTGAATCACTCGAAGATTACCTGGACCACGAGCCGATTCATCTCGCGTTCTCAGGCGGCTGCGAGGAGATGGATAAACTCGAAGAGATACTCAAACTCGAACTCGGCGACACAGTAAAGGTCCTCGGAACAAAGTATCTCGAACAAGACTTCACGCTGCTCGACATCGTGAATCCGGCAGCGTCGAAAGGCGCGGGTGTCGCAGCCGCGGCGGCGGAGTTGGGAGCGACGACCGACGAGATTATGGCCATCGGAGATAATTTCAACGATCTCGAGATGCTGCTCTTTGCGGGCACGGGCGTGGTGATGGCGAACGCTCCGCTCTCGTTGCGCGAGACTGCAGGGTTGCATCCGACTGCCACCAACGTGGAAGACGGCGTCGCGCTGGCGATTGAGCAATTCATATTGAAACGACCGCAGTTAATCAACCAGTAAGGAGACGACATGGCAAATCGAACGGCAGTGATTCAAACGAACAAAGGGACGATTCGAGCCGAGCTTTTGGAATCGGATGCGCCGAAGACGACGGAGAATTTTATTACCCTGGCCCAACGCGGATACTATGACGGCATCATCTTTCACCGTGTGATCAAGGGCTTCATGATTCAGGGCGGCGATCCGACCGGGACCGGGCGCGGCGGGGAGTCGGCGTGGGGCGGACGTTTCAACGACGAGATCGATCGGAACTCACCGGTGTATCAGACAGGTTACAAGGCGGGGACGCTGGCGATGGCCAATGCTGGTCCAAACACGAACGGTTCACAGTTTTTCATCATGCACGTTGATTATCCGTTGCCGCCGAGTTACACGATCTTTGGGAGAGTTACTGAAGGACAGGATGTGGTGAACGCGATTGCGACGAGCCAGACTGATCGTAACGATCGGCCCGTTAGTGAAGTAAAGATGGAGAAGGTGACGATCGAGTAACCACGGATGACACGGATTTTGGATCGGATTATCCGCGGATAAATCGCATTCAAAATCCGTGTAATCCGTGGTTCACAATGGGCGAGCACCGTGGCCGATGTGAGGCGCAGTCTTGATCGCCTCTGTCACGTATTTTTTAGCGGCGCCGACTGCGTTTTCCAACGTCATCCCTCTCCCGAGGCCGGCAGCGATTGCAGCGGAGAGCGTGCATCCTGATCCGTGCACGTCGCCGACATCGAGATACTCGCTGCGAAATTCGGTGAAGCGTCCGTTTTTACTCAACAGGATATCCAACGCTTCACCTCCCGTGGCTCGATGACCGCCCTTCACCAGCACCGCACGCGCGCCTAAAGACTGAATAACCTCGGCAGCGCGTCGCATGTCTGCTTCGCTCCGGATCGCAAAGCCTGCGAGCTTCTCGGCCTCGGGAATGTTGGGCGTCACGATTCGAGCGAGCGGAAACAATTGAGTCTTCAGAATCTGAAAAGCCTCGTCGTCGATCAAGACGTCGCCCGACGTCGCTACCACAACTGGATCGACGACCGGCGCCGGTAAGTTCCCTTCGCCAAAGAGTCGCGCAACCTCAGCAACGATCTCGGCAGTCGGTAACATTCCTGTCTTCGCCGCCGCAACATTTAAATCCTGAACAATCGGTTCGACCTGCGCTCGCAGCGTCGCGGCCGTTTGATGTTCGGCGCCAAACACACCGGTCGTGTTTTGAAACGTGATGGACGTCAATGCCGCCGCAGGAAAACAACCGAGCGCGGCGATCGTCTTGATGTCGGCAACCATGCCCGCGCCGCCCGACGGATCCAGTCCGGCGATCGTGAGCACGACTGGCCGCGATTTAGCGTCCGAATCCATTTCTTATCTTCTCGACGATCGATGCGATCTCCGAAACATCATTCAGTAACCGGATCGCCGCAACACCACTCGCTCCTGCTGCAAAACACTGGCCCACATTTTCGATCGTGATGCCGCCAATCGCCACTGTGGGAAACTCGCGCAGCTCACTCGTGACCTCGCGAAGTTTCTCCAACCCCAGCGGCGAACCATAAACTCGTTTCGACTCAGTTTCAAACACCGGACCGAATACGACAAAGTCTGCTCCGGCTTGCGCCGCCTCACGCGCAGCTTCAAGCGAGTGAGTTGAAACGCCAATCAAAAACTCCGAACCGTAAATACTTCGCACCACGTCCGCAGGCAACGAATGAGTCGTCGAATGAACACCGTCCGCACCCGCGGCACGAGCAATATCAGAGCGGTCGTTGATCAGTAATCGTGTTTCGCTGCCGCGGGTAATTTCGGCCGCACGAACAGTGAGTTCGTAAAGGACACGTGCAGGTAAACTCTTCTCCCGGATTTGAAAGAGAGAGACTTTCGCCGCTACGGCAGCCTGGACCAGCCGGAGGATATTTGAAAATCGCGGATCGTCAGGAGTTGTTTGAGCGGTCGTCTCTCCGCTCGTTATCGGATAGATGATCGGCAGTGGAAGATCGAGCGGCATGGGCGGTAGATGGGTTCGTCTGATTTTGCAGAGCGCTGACCGTCTGTTTGAAGTGGAAGATCTCCCAGAAAGCAATTCCGAGATTCAACAGTCCGACGCCACTCACAGCGCCGCGGACCCAACCCGACGCGACAACAGCCTGCAATCCTTGAATACCCGTCGTTCGAGCAGCATATAACAGAAAGTAGTTATTGCCCCAATCGCTGATCCCCCACATACCCTGCGGCCACCACGGCAGCACAGTGAGAAAGATGCCGATCTCGATACAAAGGATGATGTAAAAAATAACGCTTAACTTGGCTGACATATCTAATCCGTGTTCATCCGCGAAAATCCGCGGCTAATCTTGCTTCTGCCTTAGTTGACTCAACTTCTCCGCGACCTCGCGATACGAAACGTCAACACCATAAACTTCAGTATAAAACTCTCGTGCATGCTTCAAGTCGCCGAGTTGCTCGTACGCCGAAGCTAATTCATAACGCAACGCCTGGTACTCGTCTTCGCTGTGCCCCGGCGCCGACAGCCCTTTCTTAAACCACAGCACTGCAGCTTCCGGCATGCCCTTCTGAATGAAGCAATGGCCGAGCATATTACAGCACTGGAGAAATCGCGAAGTACCGTCGCCAGCCGTGACCAGAGTCGCCGAAGTTTGAAACTCCTGAATGGCCTCATCCATCAAATCCATCTCTTTGTAGGCCGTGCCCATGTTGTAATGAGTTTCGAAATCTTCCTTGACGTCGTCGCCCTCTTCAGCGACGCGAAACTCTTCAAACAACTCGGCCAACCCGGAATCGATTCCCGCGGCAACCGGCGTGGCGCTCCCAACATTGTTGCCATCGTCGCCGGCCAGCGACGCATAAGCACTGTCCGCGTCGAACGCGATCGTGTCATGAACCGGCGTCGCCGATAAGTCTTCCGCACCGCCAAACTCAAATACCGCAGACGCCTCGGCAACGGGCTGCGTGTCCCTTGCCGCAAGTTTTTCGCGCCGCGACTGAATATCAGGGTGTGCTCCAAACTGCCTCTCGAGCATCTCGAGTGTATCGACGGCGATGTCCGAGTAGCCCTGCGCGATATAGAAATCGACACTCTCGAGCTCCTGCCGCATCATGTTTTCCAGGCGCCCTTCGTCAGTAGGCTCGGTTGCCGCTTGAACGTCCGCCGGCGCGACGATGCTGAAATCAACTTCCTGAAAATCAGTTGAGAAACCGGGGGCGGACTCTTCATCGTTGAGATCCGCGAACGAAGCGGTTGGATCAGAAAACGTCGCATCGGGCGCAGCGTTCGTCTCAAATTCATCGGCGACAACCGGCGCTGCTTCTCCAAACTCCTCCTGCTCTTCAACCATGCCGAACGTTTCGAACTGCGGCACTTCATTTTCCGGTTCCACCGCCGGAGAGAAATCTTCCGCCGTCTCCTCCTGCAAACCGCCAAGCAGATTCAAGCGATCGAGATAACGCTGTTCGTCCGGCGCCAGTCTTACGAGCTGCGTCAACGCGTAACGTTCCTCATCTACAAGCTCCGAAGCCTCGGCCGATTCCGCCAGGCGCTCGAGCGCCGCGCGCAACGCGTCCATATCGCGTTGCCACCAGTGAATGCGCACCAGCATTCTCAACGCGGCGACATGATCCGGATTTCGCTCGAGGACCTGGTTAACAAGTTCGAGCAGTTCTCTCTCTTCACGTCCGGCGAGCATGCGCTCGATGATCGTCGAGAGGATGCGGATGGTTTCGTCGATCTCGCCCTGCTTCAGATAAAGGCGCGTGACCGGAAGGAACTGAGTATAGTTCGAGCCGTCCTGCGTCATCAGCATCGACGTGGCCCGCTCCGCTCCCCTCGCATCTTCAGCTTCGAGATAAGCGCGCGCGAGCATGGAGACGAGTTCGTTGTCGTCTTCTCGACCTTCAACAACACGCTCCAGCACTTCAGCCGCTTCATCAGCCGTGCCGCGTGCGATGTGCGTTTCGAGCATGCCGCGAAGTGCGTCTCGATCGTCACGCACCAATTGCAACGCTTTCGAGTAAGCGTCGAGCGCTCGGTCGTGCGCAGCTATCTGTTGGAAGCGATTGGCTGCCTGGACAAACGCGGCAACGGATTCGCGGCGCATGTTCTCTTTGAGGTAACCGTCCGCGAGTTTCAGTCGAATCTCAGTGTTATTCGGATCGAGGTCGGCAATCTTGTGCAGGACGTCGAGCGCTTTTCGATTGTCACCGGAACGAGTGTATGCGTCGGCAACTACGAGATACTGCGAGCGTGCATCGTGAACCAGTCCCTGCGCGGCGTAGAGTTCGGCGAGTTTGAGTGCGACGATCGAATCGCCCGGGCGGAGGCGTTCGATCTTCTTGTACATCGCGATGGCTTTGAGATTGAATTCCTGCGTGCTGAAGTGTTCGGCGATACGCTCAAAACAGGAAACAGCTTCCTCTTTTTTGCCGGCGCGCACGTACAGATCACCGAGCATGTTCAAGGTAGTTAGATCGTCAGCGTCGTTATCGACGATCTGGCGATACTCCTTGATTGCAGGGTTGATCTTTCCCTGAGAAAGAAACTTCTCAGCGGCCTTTAAAACCTTAGCTTTATCGAAAGCCATCAGGAATCTTGTGTACTATTAAAACGATTGTCGGCGGCTTCAATCGTAGCAGCGGGCAGCGGGACAATGCCTTTTTCAGTTAAGCCTTTGTCAAAACTCCACTTTCCGACTCCGGCAAACAGCCGCGAGATACGCTAACATGCGTAAATAAAGGGTGTCAACGAAGGCATTTTCAACTAAAGCCGAGCAGTCTTCATTGGCAAAGCTCGGGCAACGAATTGCTCTCGCGGGGCTGGTAATCTACGTCATCTTCGCGCCTCACTCCGTGGCCGCCAGTGCCAGCGGCGTCGTGATCGCCGGGCTCGGTTGGTTGCTCAGAACGCTCGCGACGCGAAGCTTCGGGCTGCGTCGAACGAAGTTTGACGTGATCATTGTCTTATTGCTGCTTTGGACCGTTCTCTCTTCCTTACTCTCCGCAGAGCCTCGCATCAGTATCGCGAAAGTCCACGCATCATGGTCTGTCTTTCTCTTCTATCTCACGCGAGCGACACTCAACAGACGCTCAACACTCGTGCTGGTTGCGTTGTTAATTCTTTCGGGCGCCGCGGGATCGCTTTACAGTGCTTTTGATCTACTGCGCGGCCGCGGAGTTGTAGTCGAGTCACTCGCGAGCGACAGTCCTTTTCATCAGGTTGGAATTCAACCGGGAGATACGATCTGGCGCATCGGTAAGAGTCGCGTCTATTCCACGGCCGAGCTGGATGAGGCTTTGCGACAGGCGCCCGCGAATACACCGTTAACGATCGGAATTATTTCGCATGGGGAGCAGGTCGAGCGGCCGCTGATCGTGAGTGGAAGTTCCACTTCGGGCATCACCGGCAGTGAACGCAACCATCGCTTTCGTGCGTCGGGCTGGACGCGTCATTACGAAACGTTCGCGGAGCTGATGCAGATGATCGCGCAGCTTGCGTTGGGACTCGCACTCGCTCATCTCCGCAATCACGGCGCGAACCGGTATTTCAGAGTCGCGATTGTCGCGGCGGCCGTGTTAACCGCCGGACTTGTTTTCACGGCGATGCGGACCGTCATCGTGGCTTTTGTAATTGCAGCGAGTTTCATCGCGTTTAGATCGCTTCGTAGCGGGTTCAAAGTCGCATTTACGTTCGCGTTGTTCTTTGTGATTGCTTTTGGCGCTGTGGTCGTGTGGCAAACGCGTGATCGAAATGCGCTGCTGCTCGGCGATCCGAGTTCATCTTTGCGATTACAGGTCGCACGCGTGGGCCTTTCGCGGATTCCGCTCCATCCAATCTTTGGACATGGCATGGACGCGATGAAGCTGCACTGGAGCGAGTGGGGCTTTCCCGGCAAAGATATGCTTCACCTGCATTCGACTCCGCTGCAACTCGCTTTCGATCGTGGTCTGCCGATGCTGGCGCTTTGGCTGTGGCTGATGATTGCGTTTTGGTGGGGCTTAGCGCGCGACGAGAGACGCTCTGCTGATTTGAGTGATACGAACGCTTACGGAATTCTGCTCGGCACGTTCGGCGCGCTCACCGGATTTCTCGTCAGTTCGTTGGTGAACTACAACTACGGCGAC
>DASSEB010000519.1:0-3639 GCA_035696765.1 Pyrinomonadaceae bacterium
GTCACGCTATGAAGAGACTTTTCGCACTCGCTCTCTGCGGATTACTCGCAATCAGTTGTTCCACTGGATATGGAAATTCCTACAGCAAGGGTTCGACGATGACCTATGGCGTTGGGACGCAGGCCGAACTGGATCAAGGCAAGCGTGGGGCTATAGTAGTGTTGTCAGAGTATCGGCAGCAGCATTGTCGCAAGTTTGTCACAAGCGAACCGCGTCAATCTCTCCCATCCGCTCTAAGTCGTTGAAATGATTGGTGGAGCCGAGGGGGATCGAACCCCTGACCTCATGACTGCCAGTCATGCGCTCTCCCAGCTGAGCTACGGCCCCAAGTCGTGTGTCTGAAGCGGGGAAAACCAACGATGCAGACTAGCCTGAGCGTTCTAGTCCAGTCAAGCAACGGCGCATCACCGTTGTAGCAGTGACGAAAAGTAAGTGAGCACCTCATCAGCAAGCCGTTCGTGTCCTTTGCCTTCGACGCGCGTGAGGGAAACGTTTTTGTAGCCATGCGCTTCCGCCACGCTCATCGCTTTTTGCATCTGCGCGTAGATCGGCGCGCCGGGCGCGCAGAGATCATCTTTGCTGCCGACAAAATTTCGAATCGGTAGCGCGACGCGTTCCGCCGCCGCCGACATGTGTGCCTCATCAATCCACCTGCCGAGATAATTCGGACAGATCAGGGCCGCACCTCGCACCATCTCAGGATGATTGAACAGAATCCCCCAAATTGTATGTCCAGCGGCTTCAAGCCCGGCGATGAAGTATTTATCT
This sequence comes from Pyrinomonadaceae bacterium, assembly GCA_035696765.1. Taxonomy (GTDB): domain Bacteria; phylum Acidobacteriota; class Blastocatellia; order Pyrinomonadales; family Pyrinomonadaceae; genus PSRF01. Next base: position 769 of record DASSEB010000519.1, read on the forward strand.
TCACCGCCATACTGTTTCATTACGTCCTGCATGATCGCAGTAATGCCACCCATATCGAAGTTGAATGGACCAGAGTTCTGAATGGTGGCCCAGACGGCGTCTGAATAGTGATAACTCGGCACGTTGCGGTAACCGGAGCCGCCGTTGGTTACAACGAGGGGCGTCACCAGAATGAACGGCGCGCGCCCGCGCGCTTGCGCGAAGACAGTGGCCGCCTGGAAAAAGTCGCGCTCCGCACTCTCGATCACCACGACGACCGGCCATTTCTTTGCTTTGGTCCAGCCTTCGGGCAACGAGAGATAGTACTGGATCGGATGGCTCGAGGCGGTCTTCAGTTGTGGTGCTTCAGACGCATGGACCGGCGCGGCCGATATGCAACTTAATGCCAAAAGAAAACAGCAGAGCAATGCTGATCTAACTACGTTGCTGTCGTTCATAATCTCAATCTCACTATTGCACCGCCGTCCGGAACGCAATGACCAATTTCGGCAGTGTCAAGGGTCCCTCTCGGCCCGCAAAAACCAATCAATCTCCAGAATGATTCGCCACAAAAAAGCACAGAAGGCACAAAATCCCTTTGTGCTTTTTGTGCTTTTTGTGGCTGAAATGGCTTTGCGCGATTTGCCCTATGCTTTCAGTGCTGCCTCGATCGCGGCCTTCACGCCTTCATACGAATTGTCTGAAATGCGCTTGCCGTTGATGTAGATCGTTGGGGTGCCGTTGATGCCAAGCCGGCGTCCATCAACCAAATCACGCTGCACCTGCTCCGTGAATTTGCCGCTGTCGAGCGACGCGTCAAAGCGACTGCGGTCGAGACCAAGCTCAGTCGCGTACTGCTTGAGCTTATCAACGCCGAGCGCTGATTGATTACGGAAAAGTACACTGACGTATTCCCAGTACTTGCCCTGCTCGCGCGCGGCCTCGGCAGCTTCGGCGGCCTTGCGCGCATTCGCGTGCTGCGAAAGCGGGAAGTCGCGCACGACCAAACGCACTCGATCGCCAAACTCGCTCACGATCCGCTCCATCACCGGATGTTGCCGCGCGCAACTCGGACATTGAAAGTCAGTAAACTCAACAATCGTCACTGACGCTTTCGCGTTCCCCTTCACTGGTTGATCGTCTGTTGCGATCGAGAACGCCGGAGACTCAGGAGCCGTAAGATTGATCTGGACCGTTGACGCGCGCCGCAACTGCTCGGCCAACGCAAGCGTCGCCTGATCTTCCCGCTCCTCCTTCAGGTACTGAACGATCTGCGGTTTGAGCTGTGTAAACTCGCCGCTGATCCGTTCCTTGTTCTGATCATAAAACGCCTGCGCCTCGGCGTCGGTCACTGCCGGCACTTTCGCGCTCACCTCCGTGTCGAGCAGCGCTTGTGTGGTGATGCCTTTCTTCTGCGCCTGCTGCGCGAGCAGAGTGTCGTTGATTTTCAACTCGAGGTCCTGCTTCCGCAGTGCGTAGACCTGTTCCTGAACATTGAAGATCAACGGACGCAAGCTGTTCTCGATGTCATTCATCGTGATCTGCTTGTCGTTAACGGTCGCCAGCACGCGTGCACGATCCGCGGCGCTTGAAGGCGGCGCTGACGGCTTGGCAAGTATCTTCACTTGCGCTGTTGCGCGCAGCCGCTCGGCAAGCTTTTGCGCCTGTTCCTGCTGGCGCTGATAGCGCAGATATTCGAGGATGTTTTCTTTTGCATCCTTGAATTCGTTTTTGATTTGGGCTTTGTTCTTTTCGTAAAAGGCCTGCGCCTCGGCTTCGGTCGGCGCGGCGACTTTGGCAATCACCTCGTCTTTGATGATTTGCGAAGGCGTAACTCCGCGCTTCTTCGCTTCGCTTTCGAGCAGTATCGAATCGATCTGTAAATCGAGTTCCCGCTGTCGGGCTTCGATGACCTGGCGCTGCAACTCTTCCACGCGCGTTCGCGTTTCCGGGCTCAGATCCTGCCGGGTGATCTTCACGCCATTTACGACGGCGAGTACTTCCGGGAGCGGTTTACCCTCGCACCCGCAATCGACGACTTGATTAGCAGGCGCGTTAACAGTTTTTTCAACGTTCTGCGCGGCGAGCTGCGTCGCCATCGCAGAGATAATGAAAAGCACGAATAAAAGTTTCTTCATAAGATTCCGTTTCTTGTATTAGAGTTTATTTGTTACTCACCCAGCCGTTGGAGACGAATTCTCGTTTTGCCGGGTCAATCGATAGAACGTAAGCGCCCATCGCGCCAACGCGACGGTTTGGTCCAAAGGTAATGCTCGGGGTAACTCCGGTGTCATATTCGTAAAGTCCCTCAAGCGCGGTGACGAGCTTTTCGCGACTCAAATCTCTTCCGGCACGCTTCAGTGCTTCGGTAAAGATCTTCGCCGCTGCGAACGCGTTCAGCTGCGATGCGACGTGTCCTGGTCCAAACTTGTACTTCTCCTGAAGCGCACGTAATTCGGCGAGTCCCTCGGGCGTAACATCAGTCGGCACGGTCGGGAAAGCCAGGAAAACATGATCCTTGAAACTCAACGGCACGTCCTTGACGAGAGTTCTTCCCGCCAACGCGCCGAGAAGAAAAACGTGCGGCGTCCAATTCGCGGTTGCCGCCGCGTGGATGAACGCCGCTTCCTCGCCGCTCGCACCGAGGAAAAACACAGCTTCAGCGCCTTCTGCTTTTAGTGATGCAGCGATCGCAGGCGCATCGAAGCGTTGACTTGAAAAAGATTTCTTTGTGACGGAAGTCCACCCGATCTGCCGGGCCTGGTCCTCTATCGAAGCAACCGCCGCTAAAGCCAGTTCGTTTTCGGAATAGACGATGGCGAGTTTCGACTTTTTCAAATCGGTCTTGTTAGCTGCGAAGTTGAGAAGCGCGCGCACTTGCGGGCCGGCGCC
>DASSEB010000520.1:0-4045 GCA_035696765.1 Pyrinomonadaceae bacterium
GGCCTGCTCGAGGAATTTATCGATGAGGACCGGACGATCGGGAGTGATTCCGACTGCTGCACCGACGTAATGGTCCAGGCTTTCCTCGTCATACACGATGGCCATCGCACGCCCGCCCAGCACGTAACTCGGCCGCACCAACACCGGATAACCAATACGTCTCGCAACTGCTCTTGCCTCGGCGGCCGTCGCAGCCATGCCGTTGTCAGGCTGCGGAATTCCGAGTTGGACCAGCAGGGCGCCAAACCGTTTGCGATCCTCCGCCAGGTCGATCGAATCAGGTGACGTTCCGATGATCGGCACGCCGGCCTTGTGTAGACGCATCGCAAGATTGAGCGGCGTTTGTCCTCCAAACTGCACGATGACGCCGGCCGGTTTCTCGAGGTCGACAATGTTCATCACGTCTTCGAATGTCAGCGGTTCGAAGTAAAGACGATCGGACGTGTCGTAATCAGTCGAGACGGTTTCCGGATTACAGTTGACCATGATTGTTTCGTAGCCAGCTTCGCGCAACGCGAATGCGGCATGGCAACAACAGTAATCGAATTCAATTCCCTGCCCGATGCGGTTCGGTCCCGAACCGAGGATCATGATCTTTCGCGCGTCGGTCGGCGCAGCTTCGTCTTCTGATTCGTAGGTCGAATACAGGTAAGGAGTAAACGATTCAAACTCAGCGCCGCAGGTGTCAACGCGTTTGTAGACGGGAGCGATGCCGACACTCTTGCGATAGGCGCGCGCTTCGTCTTCAGTGCGCCCGGTCAAATAGGCCAGCCTGCGATCCGACAGGCCCATCTCTTTGAAGAGGGCGAGTGTGGGTGCTGAAATTTCTTCAAGCCGCAGGCCTTCGACTGCGCGTTGAGTGTCCATTACCTCCGCAAGCTGGTACAGAAACCACGGGTCGATACGCGAGAGCCGGTAAATCTCGGAGAGAGGCATTTCCTGCCGAATTGCGTAAGTCACGTACGAAAACCGGTTCGAGTTTGGACGCGCGAGCTTGCGCTCTAATTCGTTTGCCGGAACGTCTTCGAGGCGGAGCGGATTAACGGACTCAAGCGAACGCAATCCTTTGAAGAGGGCTTCCTTGAAGGTGCGGCCAATCGCCATCACTTCCCCGACCGACTTCATTTGTGTTCCCAACTCGTCTTTCGCCGCTGCGAACTTCTCAAAGTTCCACTTCGGAATCTTGGCGACAACGTAATCGATGGTCGGCTCAAACGAAGCTGGAGTCTTGCGCGTGATGTCGTTGGGAATCTCATCGAGCGTGTAGCCGACTGCCAGCTTGGCGGCAATCTTCGCAATCGGAAATCCGGTGGCCTTTGAAGCCAGGGCCGAGGACCGCGAGACACGTGGGTTCATCTCAATGACTCGAATGTCGCCGTTATCGGGATTGACTGCAAACTGAATATTCGAGCCGCCGGTTTCGACGCCGACTTTGCGCATGATCGTGATTGCCATGTCGCGCATGCGCTGGTATTCGAAGTCAGTCAACGTCTGCGCCGGCGCCACAGTGATCGAGTCGCCGGTATGCACACCCATCGGATCGAAGTTCTCGATCGAGCAGATGATGACGACGTTGTCCGCGAGATCGCGCATTACCTCGAGCTCAAACTCTTTCCAGCCGAGGATTGACTCTTCGATCAGGATCTCGTGCATAGGCGATGCCGCCAGACCACGATGCACGAGCTCTTCAAACTCTTCCGGATTGTAAGCAATGCCGCCGCCGGTGCCTCCGAGTGTGAACGAGGGCCGGATGATCGCGGGATAACCCGTTTGCTCGACGAGCGGTTGGGCGTCCTTCCAACAATTCACAAAACCGCCGCGTGGCATTAGCAATCCGGCCTCGTCCATCGCCTGCTTGAACAACATGCGGTCCTCTGCTACTCGGATCGCTTCACGTCTGGCGCCAATCATCTCCACGTTGCATTCTGCGAGTACCTTCGAGTCAGCCAGCGCGATCGCAAGGTTCAGGGCAGTTTGTCCGCCAACAGTCGGCAGCAGTGCGTCGGGACGTTCACGCCTGATGATGGCCGAGAGTGACTCGAGCGTGAGCGGTTCGACGTAAGTGATGTCGGAGGTTTCAGGATCGGTCATGATCGTCGCAGGATTGGAGTTCACGAGCACGGTCTCGTAGCCCTCCTGCCGCAAGGCTTTGCATGCTTGAGTGCCGGAATAGTCAAACTCGCAAGCCTGGCCGATAACGATCGGGCCTGAACCGATGATCAGGATCTTGTGGAGATCAGTGCGTTTTGGCATTGCAGTGGTTAATCCGCGGCTAATTTCTTCGCTGTTGCAGCAAAGCCGTTAGAGCGCCACAGTCCACCCGTGGCGACGTTGCGGTAAGATACGTGGTCGATGACGAGATAATCGGCTGTTGACGAAACCACGCAGCGTGCGGCGTCGAGCGGTGTTTCCACGAGCGGTTCTCCCGCACGATTGAAGGACGTATTCAGTAACATCGGAATTCCGGTCAGGCGTGCAAACGCATTGATCAGCTTGAACAGCGTCGGATTGTCCTGCTCTCGAAGAACTTGATAACGAGCGGAACCGTCAACGTGAGTCACAGCGGGAATCACATCGCGCTTTTCGTCTCGAACCTGCGCAACAAACGACATGAAGTAGCTGGGGTTTGACTCGACAAAGTAATCCGACACTGCTTCGCACAAAACCACCGGGGCAAACGGCCGGAACGATTCGCGATTCTTGATCTCGGCATTCAAGCGTTCCCGAAGATCGGCTCGTCTCGGATCGGCAAGGAAGCTGCGATGACCCAATGCTCGCGGGCCCAACTCAGCGCCCCCTTCATACCACGCGACGACAGCACCGTTCGCGATCTCCTCTGCCATCGTTTGGAAGACGTCCTGCTTTTGGAAACATGACTCAAGGCCAAGGGCCTGGACGGCGGCAACATCGTGAGCGTAACTGTGACCCAGGTAGCTCGGATTCGTCACCGGCTCGACGCCGCCATTGATCGAGGCGCCGTATAGCGCGCAACCGACTGAAATGCCATCGTCACCGGGACATGGAGGAACAAAGATTTCGTCGAAGCCGGTCTCTTCAGCAAGACGTGTATTGGCGACGCAATTCAACGCCACGCCGCCTGAGAAACAGAGCCGCTTGAGGCCGGTGCGTTTTTGAATCCACCGCGCATGCTCGATCAGCGCTTCTTCAGTTTCGAATTGCAGGCTCGCGGTGAAATCGGTTAGCAGCTCGCTTTTGTAGTTTGAAGCGGTTGTGTGTCGCCGCCATTTTTCGATGCGCGCTTCGAGCGCGGCGCGTTCGGCAGAAGTCAATCGCGTGAAGGCGCGCAAATCTTCCGAGCCCGTCTCCTCGAAAAACATCCTCGTGGGATACGGGCGCCCGTACGGAGCCAGCCCCATCGTCTTGCCTGCATCGAGATAGTCGCCGAATATCAACTTCGATACGTGGCCGTACACGGCGCCGATTCCGCACCAGTGTCCGAGGACCTTTCTCAGCACTTCTCCTCCCTGATCGGTGAACCGGTAAAAGCTTTCCAGCTCTCGCGATCCATCACCCTCAAACGGAGACAGATTCTGAATCATGACAGGACCGCCCGAGTTGATCTTCTCTGGTTCAGGACCAGTGCAATTCTTCAGCATCGCGCCGAATGGTCCACCTGCACCGTCGACGATCAACACGGCAACGTCACCTCTGAAAGGCGATGAGTAATACGCGCCACATGCGTGTGCAAAATGATGTGGAATCGGCAACAACGGGCGGGTGCGGAGATCGAGTCCGCCTTCCGCAGCCAACGACTGGTAGACTTCGTTGGGCGAAAGGTGATCGGTATGACTCCAGACTATGAGGTCGACGTCGTCGAGCGCTAGCCCGTTCGTTTCAATGCAGTATTGGATTGCGGGCGTCAGGTCGAGGCGGCAACTTCCCCACCTGATACCGTCACGCTTCAACCGAGTCACGCGTTCGCGCGCGATGGCCGATGTGAGTTTGCCGTCGATGACGAGTGCAGCCGATGCTTCGTGATCGCTGAAGCTGAGTCCCAGGACGTTCATAGATAGTGTTCTTTCTT
>DASSEB010000521.1:0-2924 GCA_035696765.1 Pyrinomonadaceae bacterium
TGTATAGAAGTGTGGGCTCGCCGTCGGCCTCACGAACGATGTGCGCCTGCCACAATTTCTCGAATAGTGTTTTCATACCGCGTGGTAGGCGTGCCGCATGTCAGCAATCTCAGTCACCGCCTCGCAAATCACTTCCCCAAACTCGCTCGTCGTCACGACGTACCCGCCCGTGCCGTCGGCAATATCGGGCGTGCGGTAGCCGGCTTCGAGCACGTGCTCAATCGCGAGTTCAATGTCAGACGCCTCCTGCTCGAGGTTGAACGAATGACGCAGCATCATCGCCGCCGACGCAATCGCGCCGCAAGGATTCGCAGTGCCGCGCCCCGCGATGTCGGGCGCGGAGCCATGCACCGGCTCGTAAAGTCCGACTTCGCCGCCAATCGTCGCCGACGCGAGCATGCCCAACGAACCCGTGATCACCGCGGCTTCATCTGAAAGAATGTCGCCAAAAAGGTTCTCGGTTAGCAGGACATCGAAACGCCGCGGGTTCGCAATCAGGTGCATCGCGCACGCGTCGACGTAAAGATGTTCGAGCGTGACGTCCGGATAGTTCTGAGACACGCGAATCACTGTCTGTCGCCAGAGTTGCGACGTCTCGAGCACGTTGGCCTTGTCGACTGAAGTCACTTTACCGCGGCGCTTGCGTGCGGCTTCGAATGCGACTTTCGCGACACGCTCGATCTCTGCGACCGAATACTGCATCGTGTTTCTCGCGATAGTACCGTTGATGCCTCTCGGTTCACCAAAATAAAGACCGCCCAGCAACTCGCGAACGATCAGAATGTCAGTGCCGCAGGCGACTTCGCTGCGCAGTGGCGAGCATGCCGCAATCGACGGGTAAGAGAGCGCGGGACGCAGGTTCGCATAACCACCCAGCGCGCTGCGTAAGAGCAACAGCCCCGCCTCGGGCCGTTGATTTGGAGGCATGCGATCGTATTCCGGAGCACCCACTGCTCCGAGCAACACCGCATCTGAGGTCAAACACGCATCGAGCGTAGTGGTCGGCAACGGCGAGCCGTATTTCCTGATCGCCGCGCCGCCGATCGCGTGTTCTTCAAATTCAATTCGATAGCCGTGAATGCCCGCCATCGTTTGCAGAACGCGTACTGCCTCAGCAGTCACCTCTGGTCCAATCCCATCGCCCGGAAGAGTTGTAATTCTTATTTTCATAATTTTTTGTCGCGGATGAGCGCGATCAGGCTGCTGCCACGCGCGTGGCGGTGCTGAGCAGTGAAATCAAGTCCTGGTCGTAGACGCGCTTCTTGCGATCCGCCAGGTTTGTGAAACTTTTGTAAGCCGCATCGAGCTCGGCCGGCGTGATGTCGTAACCGAGTTCCATGTATCGCAGCGACAACGCGTGGCGTCCGGAATGTTTGCCGAGCACGAGTGAGTTGGCCGGCACGCCTACTGACTCAGGCGTCATGATCTCGTAGCACAGCGGATTGTTGATGACGCCGTGTTGATGAATGCCCGCTTCATGCGCGAAAGCGTTGCGCCCGACGATTGCTTTGTTTGGCTGCACGTCGAAGCCGACAATGCCCGAAAGCAGTTGGCTCGTGGGATAGAGTTCACGAGTGTTGATGCCGGTTGCAAACGGCAGACGATCGGCGCGCACGTGCAGCGCCATCACGATTTCCTCCAGTGACGCATTGCCGGCACGCTCGCCGATGCCATTGATGGTGCATTCAACTTGTCGTGCGCCTGCTTCGATGGCGGCGAGACTGTTTGCGACCGCGAGGCCTAGATCGTTGTGACAGTGCACGCTGATGATCACGTCTCGATCTCTGACGACTCGCTCGCGCACCTGTTGGACGAGGCGCGTGAATTCCACCGGAGTCGTGTAGCCGACTGTGTCTGGCACGTTGAGTATTGAAGCGCCTGCGTCAACGGCCACGTCGAGCACTTCACACAGATAATCGACGTCGCTCCGCGTCGCGTCTTCCGCTGAAAACTCAACTTCTTCGGCGTAGTCCCGTGCCTGTCGCACCGCGGCGCGAGTCATCTCGATTACTTCGGCGCGGGTTTTTTTCAGCTTATGTTCGAGATGAATGTCAGACGTGGCGACGAAGGTGTGGATGCGCGGGTGAGCGGCGTACGTCAGCGCGTCGGCGGCGCGGGCGACGTCCTGTTCTGCGGTGCGGCAGAGCGCGGCGACTTTCACCTCCTGGCACTGGGCCGCGACGGCCCTGACGGCAGCGTAATCACCTTCCGAAGCGATGGGAAAGCCGGCTTCAATGACGTCAACTCCGAGGTCCTGGAGCTTTTGCGCCATCCGGACCTTCTCAGTCAGGTTCATTGAGCATCCGGGCGACTGCTCGCCGTCGCGCAAAGTTGTATCGAAGATGCTGACTCTGTTTGGTAGCATGGGATCGGGATGCTACGGACGGATGGGCCAAGAGTCAAAGCTATAATCTTTATAGGAACATAAAAAATATTAACCATCCGTGGTTAATATTTCTTTAAAGCGAGAAGCTTCCGTAGAACGCGCTATTCTCCCCTGAACGCGACCAGGGCTCGCCGACAATCTTGCCGGAGTAGAGGGCTTTCGACGTGTAACCGACTTTCCTGTTTTCGAGTCCGACGAGCGGTGTGTACCAAACGAGATTCGGCATCTTGCAGCACAAGTCGTTCGGCATCGCCTCGACGTTGATCGCTGCTTCGTTTGTGACGACGGCGTACGTGCGGCCGTTGCGTTCAAAACTGATCGGTGCGCTGCGAACTTCAACAATCTTGCCCAGTGAGGCGGCGTATTTTTCTTTCAACGCATTTACCATCGCCAGCGCCTGCATGCGCGAGGCGGCGGAGTCGATAATGATTTCGGACTGGCGCGCGGCGTTGCCCTCGGCGAGATTCGCGTCGGCACTCACGATCGCCATCACGCGAACACCGGTAAGATCCACGCCCTGCCATTTTCCGGAGGTAAC
>DASSEB010000522.1:0-4492 GCA_035696765.1 Pyrinomonadaceae bacterium
CAAGTGATCGCCGAGGAATTCGGCGCAAATGCCACGTATGTTGAAAGCCTTTTGGAACGGTTCCGCAGTAACCCGGATCTGGTGGACGACTCGTGGCGCTCCTACTTCAACGAACTGATTAGCGACGGCGCAGGGGCGAGCCAACAATCGGGCAACGGCGCGGCCGCGGCGCCTGCTGCCGAGCCAATCGCGCCGAAGGCTGTTGCCGCTCCTGCTCCTGCGGCACTACCGGCAGACGCCGAAGCTGTTCCCCTCCGCGGTCCGGCACTCAAGATCGTCGAGAACATGGAGCGCAGTCTCTCCGTCCCGACCGCGACTTCCGAACGGCGGATCCCAGTGAAGTTGCTGGATGAAAACCGCCGCATCATCAACCAACACCTCGCCGAGAACGATCGCGGTAAGGCGTCTTACACACACTTGATTGCCTGGGCGATATTGCGCGCGTTCGAGACATTTCCGCAACTCAACGATGGCTATGCCGAAGTCGATGGTGCTCCGACGCGTTTGAAACGCACGAGCGTTAACCTCGGTGTCGCAGTCGATCTGACGAAGAAAGACGGCACGCGCACGTTGTTGGTGCCGAACATCAAGAATGCGAACAGTCTCAGCTTTTCAGATTTTCTCGCGGCCTACGACGACGTAATTAAAAGAGCGCGCGACGGAAAATTGCAGGTCCCGGATTTTCAGGGAACGACAGTTTCATTAACCAACCCCGGAACGATCGGCACCGTTGCCTCGATTCCGCGATTGATGGAAGGCCAGTCGGTAATCATCGCGACGGGCGCGATCGAATATCCGGCCGAGTATCAGGCGATGGCGCCGGAAGCGTTGTCACAACTCGGCATCAGCAAAGCGATTTCGATCAGCAGCACGTACGATCACCGCATCATTCAAGGCGCGGAGTCGGGCGCGTTTCTCGCGCGGGTGCATGATTTCCTGATCGGCAAGCACGATTTCTACAAGAACATCTTTTTAGATCTTGGAATTCCGCACGCGCCACTGCGTTGGAACCTGGACCGCAACCCGTTCTTCCTGGCGGGAGATCAGGTCCGCGAACAGACGCTCAAAGAAGCGAAAGTCATCGAGTTGATCAACGCGTATCGTGTTCGCGGTCACTTGATCGCCGACACGGATCCGCTTCACGCACTTCCGCTCCTTTACCACCCGGAGCTCGACATCGAAACTTACGGGCTCACGATTTGGGACCTCGATCGAGTTTTCATCACCGACGGACTCGCGAATCGCGAAAGCGCCACCCTTCGAGAGATTCTCGACATTTTGCAGCGCGCTTACTGCGGCAAGGTCGGCATTGAATACCGGCACATTCAAAGTAAGGAAGAGAAGCAATGGATTCGCGAACAGGTGCGGCGCGAGTTTGTGCAACCGGGACCGCTTCCGGTTGACGTGAAGAAACGCCTGCTCTGGAAGTTGATCTCGGCGGAGCAGTTTGAGCGTTTCCTGCACACGAAGTATCTCGGGCAGAAGCGTTTCTCACTCGAAGGCTGCGAAACAGTCATCCCGTTGCTTGATCAATTGATTGATGGCGCTGCTGCTCGCGGCGTTGAAGAGATCGTTTTCGGCATGGCCCATCGCGGCCGTTTGAATGTACTCGCCAACGTGATCGGAAACCTGTGTGGGAGAATCTTCGCGGCTTTCGAGGGTTCGGTACATCCTGAGTTTCCCGCTGACGAAGGTGACGTGAAATACCATCAGGGTGCGACCGGCGAACGCGTCCTGCCCAATGGCCGCAGAACTCGTTTGAGGCTGTCGCCCAATCCCAGCCACCTCGAAGCCGTCGATCCTGTAGTCGAAGGAATGGTCAGGGCGACGCAGGACGCGTGGCACGGTCGAGGAGCGACGCGCGAGCAGGTTATCGACATGGCATTGCCCGTGCTTCTCCACGGCGACGCTGCTTTCGCAGGTCAGGGTGTCGTGATGGAGACGTTGAACCTGGCTGGTTTGAAAGGCTATCGCACCGGCGGCACGATCCACATCATCATCAACAACCAGATCGGATTCACGACTTCCCCGGAAGCAGGCCGCTCGACGATCTATTCGACTGACGTCGCGCGGATGACGCAGTTGCCGATCTTCCACATCAACGGCGACGACCCGGAAGCTGCTTACCGCGTTTTGCAAATCGCGCTCGACTACCGGCAGAAGTTTAATAAAGACGTCGTGCTCGATCTGATCGGATTTCGCCGGCTCGGTCACAACGAAACTGACGAACCGAGCTACACGCAACCGCTCATGTACGCGCGCGTGAAAGCGCATCCCGGTGTGCGCACTCTGTATGCGAAGCGGCTGATCAAGGAAGGCCTCCTCACAGAGGAAGAAGTCAAGGGACTCATCGACGAACGAGTGCGTCGTTACGAAGAGGCGCTGGCAAACGCAAAGCGAACGGTTGCGGAAGAGCCGGTGCAGACACAGGCTCGCGTCGAAGAGCTCGACGGCTCGGAAGTGATTCCCACCGGAGTCGCAGCGGAAGTTATCAGAAACATCGCGCACAAGATCGCAGTGGTGCCCGAAGGTTTCCACGTCAATCCGAAGATGGTGGGCCAACTCGCGCGACGCGCGAAGATGGGCGATGGAAGTGCGCCGCTCGATTGGGCGTTTGCGGAGGCAGTCGCGTTCGGTTCGCTCGTGCTCGAAGGAAGTCGCGTGCGTTTGAGTGGGCAGGATTCGGGCCGCGGAACGTTCAGCCAGCGTCACGCCGTCCTCTTCGACACGCAAACCGGAAATTCCTGGGCGCCGTTGTCCGAGCTGCGTGCCGAGTCAAACCCTGAAGCTCGTTTTGAAGTCTTCGATAGTTCGTTGTCGGAAGAAGGTGTGTTGGGATTTGAGTACGGCTATTCGGTCGTCGCGCAAAATGCGCTCGTGTTGTGGGAAGCGCAGTTTGGCGATTTTGGAAACGGCGCGCAAACGATCATCGATCAGTACATCGCTGCTTCCGAAGATAAGTGGAAACAGACTTCGAGAGTGGTGATGCTGCTGCCGCACGGCTACGAGGGACAGGGACCGGAACACTCGAGCGCGCGTCTCGAGCGATATCTGCAACTCTGCGCCGAGAACAATTTGCAGGTTTGCTATCCGACGACGCCGGCGCAGTACTTTCATTTGTTGCGGAGACAAGTGCGGCCGGGAATGGAACGCCCGCTCGTCGTCATGACGCCGAAGAGTCTGCTTCGTTTGCCCGCGGCGACATCGACCATTGACGATCTGGCAACGGGCGGATTTCAGCCGCTGATCGATGACGCCGAGATCACCGATCGCGATGCGGTAAAGAAGATCGTGTTTTGCAGTGGAAAAGTCTTTTACGATCTCAACGACGCGCGCAAGAAGACCGAAGATCGCGGTGTGGCGGTGGTACGGATGGAGCAGTTCTATCCGTTCCCGTTGACGGCGATACGCGAAACGCTAGCGAAATACAGAAACGCGAAACAGCTCGTTTGGGCGCAGGAGGAACCGCAGAACATGGGCGGATGGACGTTCGTGCAAGAACGCCTCGAGAACCTGCTGCCGAGTTGTGAACGCCCGCACTACGTTGGACGCTCGGCCTCTGCGAGTCCGGCCACAGGCTCTTACAGCATTCACCAAAAAGAACAGGCGGAGCTCGTCGCGAAAGCGTTAACCACGGATTAGACGGATTATTGACGGATTTGATCCGTAATCAATCCGTGTACCTGTGGCTTTGCCTTGCAAAGAGCTTGGCGTCTCCCGTAACATCTTCGTCATGGAACCGATCCGGCTCGTCCCACTCCACGACCGCGCCATGGACAATCTTCGCTACATTCGCGAAACCATGGAACGCGCCACGCCCTTCACCGGTATTTCCGGTCTCGGTGAAATAGCGATCGGTGTCACTGCCTTCATCGCGAGTGTTCTCGCGGCCCGGCAATCGACTTTCAATTCGTGGCTTGCAATCTGGCTTGCAGAAGGTTTGATATCGCTCTTGATCGCCGGCTGGTCGATGGATCGCAAAGCCCGAGCGGCGCAGATGCCGTTGGTTTCCGGTCCCGGTCGTAAGGCAGTCTTCAGTTTGGCGCCGCCGGTAATCGCTGGAGGATTACTAACCATCGTCCTTGTTCGCGCTGGACTGACTACCGCGATTCCCGGCGTGTGGCTATTGCTTTACGGCACGGGCGTGATCACGGGCGGCATGTTCTCGGTCAGGGCGGTACCCGCGATGGGTTTGTGTTTTATGGTTCTTGGCGCGCTGGCGCTCTTCAGCCCTCCGCAGTTTGCGAACTGGTTTATGGCGGTCGGTTACGGCGGGCTGCATGTGGTGTTTGGCGCAATTATTGTGAGGAGATACGGTGGCTAAGCAGTCAACAGCGAAAAAAGAAAGTTTACGTAAACAGGATTCCGAACCCGAGCCGCGCGCAGCCGCTTCGAAGCAGAAGAGTGCCGCGCCGAATCTCGATCGTTTGATTCACGAGCGTTTACGTCTCGGAATCATCAGCGCCCTCGCCGCGAATGAGTCGCTGACGTT
>DASSEB010000523.1:0-20861 GCA_035696765.1 Pyrinomonadaceae bacterium
CAGCAGATCGACCAGCGCGTGACCCGGACGCGTTGGCGTAAACAATTTTGCTCCGTCTTCAAAGCGACTCGTGAACGCGTCGATCACCTCGCTGCCCACTTCGTAACAACACGCACCCGCGGAAGCACCGATCGCTACGCGTAAGTCCTGCGGCTTCACGTCGTATTCGTCAGCCAACCGCTTCACTGCCACGATGACAGCCGTCGCGAGCGTGCCACGCCATCCCGCGTGTACAGCAGCAAAAGCACCTGTGACCGGATCGCCGAGCAGGATCGGAACGCAGTCCGCAGTCTTGACCCCTGCCAACACTCCACTCGCATTGCTAACAATCACATCGCAGAAAATTGTCTCGCCTTGCTGGTTTTCCGCGGGCTTCGCTTCCTCCGCTGTTTGGACCACGCGCACGTCGGCGCCATGCACCTGCCAGCAACCGGCGAGCACCCAATCGCCGTGAAAAAGCTTGAGAAAGCGGCGGCGATTCTCCAGAATGTTCTCCGCGGCGTCTTCGTTGAAGCCTGCGAGACTGAGCGCATTCGCCGGCATCTCGCTGACGCCGCCGAGACGCGTCGAGAAGCCGTTTACAAAACCGTCTGCTTCCAGTGGAGCGCAGACAAGCGCGCGCACGCCGTCAGTCTCGCGCCAGTAAAACCCGGCTTCGGTCAGTTGGTCGTCACTCGTGATTCTTTCCATCGGTATAGACATTATCGAAGTCGCGCGGATTCGCGAAGTGCTCTTGCGCACGCCGCGTTTTGCTGAGCGTGTCTTCACGCGCGCCGAGCGCGATTACTGCGACAGCCGCGGCGTCGTGGCAGCGCAGCATTATGCAGCGCGCTTCGCGGCAAAAGAAGCGGCGCTCAAAGCATTGCAGACTGGTTGGCGCGGGGGAATCAGTTGGCAGGACGTGGAAATCGCGTCGCGAGAGAATGGCGCGCCTTATCTAATCTTCACCGGGCAGGTCGAAACGATTTACAAGCAGTTCGGCGCGACGGCAAAACATTTATCAATCTCACACACGACTGAACACGCGATCGCACAAGTCGTGCTGGAAAGATAGAAATCTCTAACGCATGTCGTTGACTAACGATCGTCGCCCGTTCAAATCAACGTCTACTCTCGTTGATCGATAAAGGCTGAACTCCGTTGGCCCCGCAGACTCTTTCTTCCTGGCGACGAGTTCCGTGGCGGCTTCGCTCTCCTCAGCAAACGGACTACTCTGCACCGGCAGATTTCCGTGCAGGTAACACTCCATATTCGGCGACGTCCGATCGGTGACTGCAATCAACTCGCGAAGCGGACAGGTAACGGTCGAAAGCAAACCCGTCATTGAATCGATCTCGACAAACTTAATCCCCTCCGGACACGCGAAGTTCTCGCCACCCAAATCCGGCCTGAACGCGACTGCTTCTTTCATAAATTCAACCCACGCAGGCAGTGCTGCTTCAGCGCCAGTCAAACCAAGCTGCTTGTTGTCGTCAAAACCAATCCACACGACACACACGAGATTCGGCGAGTAACCGACGAACCACCCATCACGCGACGTCCCGGTCTTGCCCGCGATTGCCGTGCCTGGCACCGCCCCACGAGCTTTGCGGGCAGTGCCATGATCGATCACTGCCGAAAGCATGTTCGTGATCACGTACGCTGTCGTCGGGCTAACAACCTGGTCGGTGGGCGATAACGTGTGGGCGGCAGGAGGTGCGCCCACACTCGTTATCGCTTTTGCGTCAACACGTCGCCCTTGATTGACAAAGGCAGCGTACGCCGACGCCAGTTGAAGTGGTGTAACTTCTTCGGTGCCCAAAGCGAGCGCGGGATAGCGTTCTGGTTTTGGTAAACCAAACCTCGCCGCGAGATTCGCGGTGCGCGCAAGTCCAGTCTGCAACGCAACGTCGACAGTCACCACGTTGAGTGATCGCACGAGACCCGTGCGCATGGTCACCTCGCGCATCGAATAGCCACCACCGTAATTCGCCGGACGATAAGTCTTGTTGCGGTCGTAAACAAACTCGCGCGGCGCGTCCATAAACATCTGCACCGGCGACATGCCGTCTTCAACCGCCGCTGCATAAACGAAAGGCTTGAATGTCGAACCGGGCTGGCGCATCGCGTCCGTTGCACGATTGAGCTGCGATTCGGCGTAGTTTCGTCCGCCAACCATCGCCAGAACGTTGCCGGTGTGAGGATCCAACGCGACCAACGCCGCCTGCGGCTTGAGCTCGCGAGCCGCATAGACACTGTCGAGTCGATCCAACTGTCGCTTGAGAGCTTGTTCCGCAAACTGCTGCAATTCGAGATCGATTGTCGTATAGATTCGCTGGCTGGCGCCTGACGTTTCGAACTCAGACGCTGTCAGACGATTTACGTAATCGACGAAGTAAGGCGCCATTGAATCGACGTTGGGCGCAGGCGCAACCGCGACCGGTTCAGCACTCGCTGCCGTGTACTGCCCGGCCGTGATCCAGCCGTTGTGTTGCATCGCCGCCAACACGACATCTCTTCGAGCCCGCGCCGCTTCGGGATGTTTCACTGGGGAATAATGCGCGGGGCTCTGAATCATGCCCGCGAGCGTCGCCGCTTCCGCAAGCGTGATGTCGCGGAGCTCTTTTCCGTAAAACGCTCTCGCCGCTTCGTTGACGCCGCGAACGGCAACCGCGCCGCGCTGGCCCAGGTAGATCTCGTTACAGTACAACGCAAAAATATCGTTCTTCGAGAGCCGGCGTTCGAGAGCGAGCGACAACATCGCCTCCGCATACTTTCGTTCGAATGTCTTTTCAGGCGAAAGGTAGGTGTTCTTTACCAGTTGCTGAGTGATCGTCGATCCGCCCTGGCCCAACCGTTCATCGCCCGCGTTTCTGAACAGCGCGCGCGTCAAGCCGCCGACGTCGACGCCCGAATGGTCAAAGAACCGTCGATCTTCAATCGCGAGGATGGCTTGGACCATCACCTGCGGAATCTCGTTGTAACTGAGTACTTCACGCTGGCCGCCTTTTGAAGAGAGATCGTTTGACAAGATCTCCGGCTCGAGTGCAAACGATTCGAGCACCATACCGTCGCCACGCAGCTCTGCAATCTCGTTTCCATCAAAGTTCACGCGAACCACTTCCGGCTGTTTCCGGCCCGGCCGAATCTCGACAACCGAACCATCGACAGCAAAACTCCCACTCCACACATTGCTGGCTTTGGATTCTGTGTAACCGGCGCGACGCAGAATGGTGATGAGCCGACCGGCCGAGAACTTTTGCCCGGCTTGCAGTACACGCGGCGCGGCGTAAAGACCCGGCCTGCTCGTCAGGTAACCACTGGCGAGACGGGCATCGATGATTTGTGAGTAGTAAGTGTAGGAACGGACGAGCACGTCAGCGCCGATCGCCAACGCGATTATGAACGAGACGAGGCCCAGTCGAACTAAACCTCTCCTGAAGACGGTCCTTCGACGATCGGGCACAGATGTAACCTCGACAACCATGGCGAATGGCGCAGACCTCTGCCAACCGGAACTTCTTCCGAGTTCCTTCAGTGCTTCTCAAATGTCTTGTGGTTTGTATAAAGGATTAATGCGTGAGGAACTTCAAAACGGATTACACGATTTACGGCAGCGACAATACGCGTTTCGCAACGAGCTTCTTCCGGCGGCGGAGTTGATACCATTTCGGCTGCGCCTTCAGCGCCTCGTCAATCAGCGCACGGATCCCGGCAATACTCTCGAGACCAGCTTCATAGCCGGCAGCCATCAGCTCATCCGCCCGGCCCATTTCGTCCCAACGAATGTGTCCGACTCGTGGCCTGACGACGAGATCCGACATCTCCAACTGGTAATGGGACGCCGTCCTCTGGACCACGAGCATCGACTGTAATAACACACCAATAACCGAACTCGGAGGTCCAATGAACGTCGCGCCTGCCGCGTTAACATCAACCGCAATCACGATATCAGCACCCAGCAAACGAGCCACAGATGAAGGCACGATTGCTACCAGGCCACCGTCGACGAGTTGGCGGCCCTGCTCATCCACGACCGGAACGTACCATCCCGGAATCGCGCAACTCGCCCGTATCGCAAGCGGAACGTCGCCACGGTCGTGCATGACTACCGCTGTGCCCGTCTTCAAATCAGTCGCAACCACCGCAAACGGGATCGGTAAATCTTCGAATTTTACGATTGGTAAACGTGCTCGCAGGTACTGCTCGAGACGTTCGTTACTCTGCACTCCGAGTCGTGACATCGTTACCCGGCCGATGTCGCGCCAGCGCAACCTCCGCCCGAGGTCTTCAATCTCTTCGATCGGCATGCCGGCAGCCCATGCGCCTCCGACGAGCGATCCCGCCGACGTCCCCGCGATGTAATCGATGCAAATACCATTCTCCGCCAGCGCCCGCAGGACGCCGACGTGGGCCATTCCGCGCGCGGCACCCCCGGAAAGTGCAAGACCGATAGTGGGACTCTCAAACCGCATTCAAGATTACAACCTCAGCCCGTTCTCGAGCTGTATCCAAAAACGCGTCCGTATCCGATTCTATCTTCGCTTCCATCAACGTCTTCTCCACCTCATCTCGCGATTGCTCGAGCGACGGGACGATGCGTCCCGGAGAACGCGATTTGAAGCGAGGGACATAAACGTCGCGGTAATAATCCGCAATCTCCTTCTGGCTTATCACTACGAAATTCCTAAAACGGAAATCCAAATATTTTTCCATTTTTAGACGCTGCTCGATGATCTCGTCCAGCTTTTCACTCGTCAACCCGACGCGTTGGAGGCGCTGCTGGAACGCGAGCGGCGAAGCAAAGTTGCGCGCCAGTTCATCGCGCGCATCACCTACTTCTTTCTGCGTCGGCACGATTGTCGGCAACTTTTCAGCTTCCTGAAGGATGAGGCGCTGGTCTATCAGGAGGCGAAGTGCGTGGTTGAGATCCGCGGAAGTCGGGTTGTCGAGCACGGTGTTGGGCTGCAACGCGAGCTGCCAGAGAAGATCGGAATACGTAATGAGGTCGGTGCGCACGCCGGCGTTTACCGTCGCCACCATCTTATCGACGACCTGCTGCGCGGAGCAAAGAGGCGCAAACGCGCAAAGCAAGGCGACAACCAAAGCAGCGAAGATCGTTTTTAACATCCGTATCATCCGTGTTCCTCAGAAGGTCTGCGTGATCCTGAAATGCAGGTTTCCACGATGCAGACGAAATACCGCGGGCGTGCCGTCGAAAAGTACTCCCGGCCCACGCTGCGGAATCAAAAACTCCGGCGGGTTCAACAGGAACCCGTAATCCACCGCCAACGCGCCGCCAAACGGAGTTTGCAAACGGAAGCCCAGCCCCACCGTGTTGGTCCAATGCGCGCGCAGGTTTGCGGCGTTGATCGCTGCGATAAGGTCGCCCGGCGGCACCGGCGCCGGATCGTCCTTGCCAAATAGATCGCGAACCCGGCGAAAAACGTTGCCACCATCGTAAAAAGGAACTGCCTGCACAGACCTCGTGACCGGAATTCGCGCTTCGAGATTCAATACCGCGAGCGCGTTGCCGCCGACAGGCACCGTAAACGGATTGAGAAACACGATGTTCTTTTTCTGATCTCTAAACGGTCCTTCGGGAATCACCACCTGACGCGGGCCGGCCTCTTCGAAACTGAACCCGCGCAAAGTTGTCGAGCCGCCGGAGAAGAACCGCTCGCTGATCGGCATCGTCAAATCGATCTCGTCGATGCTTCCGTTGCCGTCGCGGTCCTGCGGATTAAAAAGGTTCGCGAGACCAAGCGTCATATTGCCCGCCAGCACCGTGTCTCGCAGCGCCGACACTTTGTAGTAATGCCGGTAGGTCGTCTGGAACCGGTTGAATGAAATGTTTCCGCCAAGCTGGCGCAACGCAACCGCGTAGTCGACGCTGAGAAAGCCGCCGCGAGTCGCATCGAGCTGGTTGTAGCGACACACCTCGCCCGGCGCGCCCGGCTCTTCATCATCGTCATCTCGATTTCTTCCGAACAGCCCGCGTTCACATCGCTCGCGCGTATCTCGCACAAACGATGCGCCAAGACGAGCGAGCCGAATCTTCCTGTCCGGCTCGAGGATCGGTCTCACAACCAGACTCTCGAGATTGAACAGCCGCACATCTTCGTAGCTGAAACGGCCGAAGATAATGCTGCGTGTTTTCCGGTCGAGCACACGCTGCGTTTCCAGCGTTGCCGTGAAGCGATTGATAGTCGGTTCGTTTACTCGGTCGCCGAAGATGTCGATCGGGTTTCCCTCTTCGTCAAGCCGTTGCACGATACCCATCGTTCCGCGGTCGATTGCCGAACGGAAGAAACGCGTGATGGTCGAGTCGCGTTGATACTGAAGCGACGCCGCGAGCGGCGCAAAATCCTTCTCGTTGTAGCGGGCGAAACGCGGGTCGAGATACTCGAGACGGACGAGCTGCTGGCGACGACTGGCGCGCAGCCTCATCGCTCCCTGCCGCAGCCGGTTCATCAGATTTACGTTGCTGATTTCGAACAGGCCAAGCGCGCCGGCGTCAGTTGAGAAGCCGCCGCCGTAATCCATCACGCGTGGCTTCTTCTCTTCGACGTCGATGATCACATCTCGTCGTTTGTAACCTGAAGCCGTTTCACCGGCAGGCTCGGTGCGAATGATCACCTGGCGATAGGCATCCGTGAGATAGAGTTCACGCTCTGCATCGGAGATCCGATCAGCCCTCAGAACGTCGCCTGGAGCAATCGGAATCGCTCTTCGAATCGCCGCGCGTTTTGTGCGCCGGGTGTTAACGCTGCCGGTTACTCCATTGATGATGATCTGGTTGATGAAGACCTTGTCGCCCTCATTATTGATCGTATAAACAAGGCTGACTTGTTCCTCATCGCCCTTCTTCGGCAGTTCGACGATGGAAAAGTCAATGCGCGTGTCCACGTAACCTTCGCGCGAGTAGAGCGCGGCAAGTCGATCTCCGTCAGCCCTGGCCTGCGAGCGCGAATACGGAGCGCCGACGACCGTTCTCAACTCCTGATGAATTCTTTCATCGGTGTAGATTTTGTTTCCCTTTACTTCGACGCCCGCGATGCGAGTCAGTGGGCCTTCGTTGACCTGGAAGGTGATGATTAAGCTCTCGCCATCGATCGAAACGCCCTGTAGCACTTGCACAGTCACTCTGCGATAGCCCATGTCGCGCATGAAAGCTTCGACAGTGCGGCGGTCCTGCTCCAAAAGCGTGAGGCTCGTGTAGCCGCGCCCGTAACCCAGAAACGGGATCAAGCCGATCGCGTTCGCTTTCTGGCTCTTCAAGTCGGCGGCGATATCGTCATACGACAACTTGTTGGTGCCGGTGATGCGAATGTCGTTCAGACGAAAGCGACGGCCTCTCTCCACGTCGTACTCGATATTAATGTTGTGGCCGGTTAGCGGTACCGGATTGAGGTTCTCGCAGGTCTCGGGCGTCCCATTCGTTCCAAACTGCGCCGGCGGATTATCGACGGTGCACGTCGGCGTTATCTCTGCGAAGAAGTAACCGTCCTCCTGCAGCTTGTTGCGAATTCGGCGCGCGCCTTCGATTATCGCCGAGTAGTCGATGTTTCCCTCGCGTTTGACCGGCAATAATTCGCGCTGCGTCTTGTCGCTGATCTCGTAGTTCTTTACAACGACGTTGACTTTCGGTCCGACTACACCCTTCAGGTAAATTCGGATCGTGTTTGTCTCTGCGTTCCTTTCTACTCGCGGATCGTCGAGCACGGGTGAAAGAAAACCTTTGTTCACGAGGGCCTCTCGCACACGATTCACGTCCTGGCCCAGTGCGTCGCGAGTGAACGGCGCGGCGGGTTGTAACGTCAGTGAATCACGTACGGTCGCTGCATCGAATCCGTTGATCGCGATCTCGAAAGCTTCGACTTTCGCTTGTTCGCCGGGGTTTACCTTGTACGTGACAGTCGCGCGGAGCCCGCGCGCGCCGACTTGCTCGACGGGTTCAACCGTCGCGTTAAAGTAACCGCGGTCGCGCAGGTACACCTGAATTTCGTCTGCATTGTGAAGGACAAGTTGCTGTGAGAGTCGATTGCTCGACTGCACAAAATTCATTTGTGAGCGAAGCTCGTCGGCGGAGATCGGAGTGCCTGTAACGGGCGCTAACTCAATCCGCACGTCGCCAATCTGAACTTGCCGCTTCACCACGAAGCGAAGGCGAACTGGTCCGGTCTTGTTTGTGCCTTCTTCGATTACTTCGACGCGCGCATTCGCCACGCGTCCTGAGTCGAACAGCGCTTGCAGCGAGTCACGCACGTGCACTGCGGAATACGGCGTGTTCGCGGCGACTTTGAGCAGAGAGAGGAAGTCAGCCTGAGCGGCAGGGGCGTCGGGAGTCCCTTCAAAAACCAGTTCGACAGCGACAATCTGCCTGCCTTCGTAGTCTTCGATCCGCGCGTCTGTGGCAGTACTGGCCTGCGCAGCGCTCAGCAAACAGAAACCAAGTAGCGCCACAAACAGCACTCGAATAGAGCCACAAAAAGGCACAGATGTTTTCAACACCATCCCTTGAACCTTCCCCAGACTTTTGTGCTTTTTGTGCTTTTTTGCGGCCAATCCTAAACGTACCCCTTGCTCAGAATCTCTTTCTAAAACGGATCTCAAAATTAAAGTTGTTCGTACGAGCGCTCAGCCTTCGCGTCGAGGCTTGCTCGTACTGCGCTACAAACGAGAGTCGATCCGAAACACGATACTCGAGCGCGAGAATCTGGTTGGGGTCGGAGGTGACATTCGTCGAATAGGTGACCGTGACTTCCTTGCTGATTCGTCTCCCAAGCGTTAAGCGAGCGCCCGGAGTCGAGCCCGTAGTTCCGCCAATCACCGGATTGATCTCAAAACGCGTCAAACCAAAGAGCTTGCTGGTCGCGCGTTGTGCAGGCGCATTGATGAGCGCATCGGTCAACAAACTCGTCGCGGCGCCCACTCCCGACTGCGAAAGAATCGATGAACTCGTATCGCCGGAAGAGAGCTGGCCAGTCGTGATCAACGAAACAACGTCCGCCTGCGGCAACGCCGGCTCGGAACGCACAGCCGCCTGCGGCTGAGAAAGTGGACCAGTCAAACTCACAATCACGCGATAACCTCTGATCTGCGACTCGCCCTGAATGTTGAGAATCGGATCGGCGTTGCGACTCGGAGGAAGATCCACGAGGGCTCGCGTGATGTCGTAGCGATCGTTGCGGAAGTTGAGAGTGCCGCTGGTCGCCGTTATTCGTCCGGAAATAGTCGGATCGTTAACGGGTCCATCCAACTGAAGCGACACAGAGCCGACGAGGTCGGCGAGGTTGTTTCGCACCACCAAAGCGTTTCTTCCCTCGACGCGGAGTGACGCAAACAACGCTGTGCGTGTTAGTTCAATCTCGGTGCCTTCTTCAATCGACTCGCCACGCCGCGCATTGATGAGATCGGCGAGTTCAATGTCCTGGGTGTATTCAGTGCGGCGTAGATTCACGGTACCGCTGATCAACTGCTCTCTCTGCGAACCGCGAATCTCGACATCCGCATCGAGCGTCGAGCGAAAGTCTTCCGGGAACGGAACCGTAACGTCGTCGCCAAGCAGGTTGATGCGAAACGCCGAAACCGTGAAGCCTTCGAGCAACGCGCCGCCGGTGGCTGAAACACGGCCCCCGCCAATGGTTCCGTTGAGCGAATCGATCTGCGCCTGGTTCGCCGTAAACCTGAGCGCGGCTTTCAAGTTCGCGACCGTCCAACGCTCGTTTCCAATCAGCACTGAAACCGAAGCGTTGTTGACAGATGCGGTGCCGATGACACGCGGGTCTTCGTAAGTGCCGTTGATACGGACGGCGATCTCGGCTGTGCCCGACGAGAAGAAATCGGGCGAGACGCCATTGAGCACACGCATGTTCAAGTCGCCGTTAACATTCAGGTTCTGCCTGCCGCCGGTCGCTGTTGCCAACGTGCCGTTGAGAACGATGTTTGTGCCCGGTCCGGTAAATCGAGTCGTATCGAAAGTGATCTCGTTTGGACTGAACCGAACTTCCAAAGGCGTCGTGGCTGAAAGCACAACGTCTTCAACGCGGAAACTGAGTTCGCTGAAGTTGGCCGTGCCTGAAAGTCCTGCGAGTGAAAAATTCTCATCTTCGTCGAGCAGGTTTCCGGAAGCTCTTATCGAGCCGTTGGCGCGGCCTGAAATCTTGACTGCGCTGCGCGGCAACGCGATCTGAAACAGGTTGGTCAGGTCTGCGTTCGTAAGAGTTGTTTCGAGATTTGTCGCGAGGCGTTCGCTGCCGAGATCGATCTGCGCAGCCAGCACCTGGTCCTGGCCCAACACGCCGGTGGTCAGCTTGATATCCAGTTTTTGATTCGCAGTTCGGCCAGTGAGCGCGACCGCACCAGCATTGCGCCCGTTGATCGTAACGTTGCTCGCATTGCCGTCGAACGTGACCTGGTAGGCAGAGAAGTTTTGGGCCGACAGGTTACCCGAAAGATGGGCCGTGAAGTTGGCAACGCCCGTAACGGCCGGTAGACCGGGCCGGTTCGCGAGTCCCGTCAGGCGCGCTAGCTGAATGTTTTCCGCGTTGCCCTGGAAATCAAACGCCTTGCTCTTCGTGTTTAGATTTCCGCTCGCGACGATATGCCCGGCGACCAGTTGAACGTCCACGCTCTCGACGTTTACATTCGGGCCGTTGAATGTCGCCTTCGCCGTCATGCCCTGGAGGGGTTCGCCGGCGAGCTTGCCTGGTCCAAATCGAAGATCGGCGCTGCCGCTCATCGCGTCCGGAATTCCGTTCACGCTGATTCGACCGGAGATGTCCGACTGCGTGTCGGAAGTTAATTGCTGGTTACCGCGCAAGGGAGATAACGCCAGCAGGGTTCTCGCACTAAACCGATCGAGCGTCGCTTCGAGCGAGGTGTTGTTTTGACCGTTTCTCGGAGCGACGAGCGAGAACTGAACACCACCGCCATCGCGCTCAGCCAGACTTCCATCGGCAACGCGTATCTCGGAATCATTCATCGCGACGGAAGCTGACAGCGCGCCAAACTCATACCCGTTTACAATCAGAGTTCCGAGCGAAACTTTTCCATTCACGTTTGGCGAACTGAGCCGGCCTCGTATGTTTCCGTTGAAAGCAAGCTGGCCGCCGAGTTCGATTCCATAACTGCGCATCTGCTCTTCAACTTCCGGCAGCAGCCCCGAGGAAATGAGAACAGCTTGAAGTTCAGCGGCGTCAGACGAAGTCAGATCGACTTGCAGATTGGAATCGTTTTCGAAGGAGAACTGTCCGGTCGCATTCAAACGCGTCGCGGGCGTTTGCAGGTTTACTTGTTGAATATCGAACGTGCCTCGATTGGCCCGCATCGCCACTTCGCCGGTGATAGGAATTCTATCCCCACTCGTGTCGCCGGTTTCCGCGGACAATCGCGTGGCCACCAGGCCCGAGGCGAGCTTGAAGTCGGTACCGGGAAACGTCAGATCAACTCTGCCAGTGGCGCGTCCTGAAAGCGGCACGGCGCTGCCGGCCAAAGCAGTCAGTGGTCCAGCGATATCGAGATTGTTGAAGTCGGCCTTTACTTGAGACGTGCCGCCTCTTCCAATCGCGACGCGTGCATTTCCACTCGCGCGTCCTTTGAAAACGTCCGCAGTGAAGTTGTTGAACTGGATTTCGCGATTGGTCGCGACCACGTTCGCGCGCGCCTGGCCCAGCTCCATGCGACCTAACACGCCGCCGCCGATGCTCAGATCCGCACTGGCGCGATAACTGCCCGAAGGCTCCACCACAAACACCGGCTTTGCGAGCTTCACCTTCTCAGCCTGACCGTCTGCCAACTTCACGGTGCCGGCATCGATGTCGGATGTCGAGCCTTCGATACGCCTGTTGCGCACCGACAAACGAACGCCGGCGATGTTGAGACTTCCAATCTCCGCGCCTGCCGCACTCGTCGCGCCGACCTGCACATTGTTCACGACTACACTCGTGACTCCGCCGCGATCCACGATGTCGACGTTGTTCGCAGTTACGCCTTTGACCTGCGCGCCCGAAGCTGAAATCGTTCCGGCTTTGACGTTCGCGACTTTCGCTGTCGTGACATCGTTCTCGCTACGCACTTGCAGGTTTGAAGCAGTGATGCCGTTTACTTTCGCGCCGGACGCAGCGAGGCCGTTGGCAGTGAACTGACTCGACTGTGCAGTCAACACACCATCGTTCATCTCTGCACGCGCGTCGTGAAGAATCAGCCCCGTGAGCGTCGTTCCGTAACTTCGCTCGGCAGCCGCCCGTAGCTCACCCACCCAACGGAAATTAGTTCCGGTTCCCATCACGTTGCCGGCAAGTTGCAACGCGTCGATTTGAAAATCTCCCGCGTTGAGCAGATCGGCAACAGCCTTTCCGTTGATCTCGTAAGTCTTGCCTTGCACCGCACCGCTCGCGCTTACATTCAGTCCCTGCAAACGCACATTGTCCGCCGCCAATGCGTCTGACTTAACGTCGCCGTTGAACTTGAACTGATCTCCCTCGCCCGTGATCGTACCGGCAAAGTTACCGGCGCCGCGCAAAGTCGTACCGGGCTGCAACGTGTCCGAGAGTTGTGTGAGATCGACTGTGGACGTGACGTTCATCGTGTAGCGGAGCGCGCGCCAGTCGTCCATGACGCCGTCCAAATGCGCTTCCGCAACCGGCGACTTCAACACCACTTCATGGAACTCAGCCTTTTGCTGGTTGAAACGGCCGCGCGCCTGGATGTCGATGTTATTAACGGGTCGATCGTCGTAGGTGAAGGTTGAATTCGAGAGAGAGAGCTTGAATGAAGTCATCCGCGTTCCGATGGGAACATTCGGATTGTCCGGCTGAATCCATAACTGCAGGTCTCGTCCTTCGCCGGAGATATCGTGGCGGGCATCGCCGTAATGGACCACGCCATTCTTTATTTCAATGGTCGCGGCTGCGTAAGCAAAGAGAATGCGCCTGTTTGGTTCCGGCGGCGGGATGTGGATGTTCCGGAAGTTTGTGCGTCCCTGCTCGTCAAACGTTACCCACGCTTCAAAGCCCTCGATCGTGAGATCCTGAAGATTGATGTTGCGCCGCAGGTTCAACGCGTAAAGATCTTCGATCTTGATCGTAGCGAGGAGGCGATCGATCTTTCCGAGTTTTTCGCCCGTCACTGAATCGTAGAGCTCGACGCCGTTCATCTCGACGGTCTTGGGTGGAAAACCGGCGTGAAACTCTCGAATTTCGGCGCGGATTCCGTAGTTTGCGAAGGTTTCTCTTATCTGCCCGGCCACGTAACGATCAACGAAACCAAGCCGGTAGAGAAAAAGGCCCAGCAGGATTAGCGCGAGCGCAACAACGCCCACGATCATGGTAGCGAGAACAACATGGCGTCGAGTGAAGTAACGCCAACGTGTTCTTATAGGAGGCTTCTTCTCCACACTCATAACTTACAAGTCGCCGCGCGACTCCGGGGAGTTCTGAATTCTAGAGGGAGAGTCCGAAAGGGCCATTAAGAGGCACAGCAATCAGCTTCGTTGTGCCTTTGATGGTAGTTCTCATTCAGGTTTCTCGGCAACTCCCTGCTGGTCCTTCAGCGACGCAGGCTCGCCCAGCGGAACATTGCCGACAACTGAGAGCTCAAAACCTTCCAGCGCTGCTACTTTGGGGGGATGATTCGAAAGAAGTAGTATGCGACGCAACCCGAGGTCGTGGAGAATCTGGGCTCCCACGCCGTAGTCGCGAGCAACACCGTAACCCGTTTCCAAACTCGCGTCCAGCTTAGTGATTCCTCTCTGCTGCATGATGTTGTAAGTGCGCAATTGGTTGACTAAATCCAAACTGTGTTCGCGCTGGCGCAGGTACAGGACCACGCCGCGCCCCTGCCCAGCGATCTTCTCGAGCGCAGTGTGCAGTTGAAACCCGGTGTCGTCGATCAGGGAGCCAAACATGTCGCAAGTGACGTTCTCCGTATGAACGCGAACCAGCACCGGCTCGTCAGTCTGTACGTTGCCCATCACCATCGCGAGGTGCACGTCGCCGTTGATCACGTTTTCATACGCAATCGCGCGGAAGCGGCCGTAAACAGTCGGCAGATCCGTTTCGACAACGCGTCGCACGAGCATTTCCTTGCGGATGCGATATCTCACGAGCTCGGCGACGCTGATCATTTTCAGATTATGCTGCGCGGCAAACAACTCGAGCTCGGGCAGCCGCGCCATCGTCCCGTCTTCATTCATCACCTCACAAATCACTCCGGCTGGATACAGACCGGCGATGCGCGCGATGTCGACACTGGCTTCGGTCTGTCCGGGACGCACGAGTACGCCGCCGTTCTTGGCGCGCAAGGGAAAAACGTGACCGGGACGAGCCAGGTCCTGCGGTCGAGATTTCGGATCGACTGCTACAAGGATAGTGGTAGCGCGATCGGCGGCTGAGATTCCGGTCGTGATGCCGCGCCGGGCGTCGATAGACACAGTGAACGCCGTGCCGAGATACGAGGTGTTGTCGGCGACCTGAGTCGTCAGGTGAAGCTCGTCGCAACGGTCCTCGGTGAGTGGCAAACAGATCAAGCCGCGGGCGTGCCGCGCCATGAAATTGATGATGTCAGGCGTGATCTTCTCGGCAGCACACACGAGATCGCCCTCATTCTCGCGATCTTCGTCGTCAATGATGATGATCATGCGGCCGTCGCGGATGTCGGCAACGGCTTCTTCGATGGTCGCAATAGCCACGGACGCATGTTAACCCAAAGGACATAGCGGCGAAAGGGCACAAAAGGCTGAAACGCTAAGAAATATTGGCGAGTAGTCTTTCGACGTACTTCCCGATGACGTCGACTTCGAGATTGACGCCGTCGCCGGGTTTCAGGTGGGACAAATTTGTGACTTCCCAGGTCTTGGGGATGATTGCGACTTCGAAATACTCGTCGGTGAGGCCGGCAATCGTCAGACTGATGCCTTCAACGGCAACAGAGCCTTTGAACACGAGGTAACGCGCGATCTCGCTTGGATAGGCAATCCTGATCGTCCACGATTCGCCGTGGTCCTCGACCCCGGTAAATTCGCCGCGCGCATCGACGTGTCCTTGAACGATGTGACCACCGAGCCGCGTTGCAGGAGTCACGGCACGCTCTAGATTGACGGGCGTGCCGGGTTTTAAACTTCCGAGTGTCGAACGGAGCAGTGTTTCGCGTGAGACGTCGGCGGCGAATGAATCCGGGTGAATGTCGAGTGCGGTCAGGCAGACGCCATTTACGGAGATCGAGTCGCCGTAATTTGTGCCTTCAGTTACAACGTGCGCGCTGATGACGATGCGCGCGTTATCGCCGCGCTCCTCGATGCTGTGCACGCTGCCGAGTTCTTCGATAATCCCAGTAAACATCCGTGGTTATCTGCGGTCAGCAATCCTTTCCATCATCTCTTTAAAAACCTCGTCGATCGTTTTGCCGGTCGAGTCGACGAGGATCGCATCGTCGGCAATCTTCAAAGGCGAATCGGCGCGGGTTGAGTCGCGCCGGTCACGTTCAATCATGTCCGCGAGTGTTTCCGCCAAACTGGAAGGCGCGCTCGAGTTCATTTGATCTTCTTTGAAACGCCGTTCCGCTCGTTCTTCCGGCACGGCTGTCAGGAAAAACTTGATGTCGGCGCCAGGAAAAACAACTGTTCCGATGTCGCGCCCGTTCAGCACCGCGCCGCGCCTGCCCATCGTCCGCTGACGTTCGACCATCGCGCGCCTGACTCCCGGAATAGTTGAAACGATCGACGACATCTCCGTCACGCTCTCGGTGCGAAGCCGGTCCGTGATGTCACGACCGTTCAGCAACACACTCAGCGAATCGGGATCGCCCTCCAGATCGATTTCAATCCGGTTAGCCAGCGCTGTGACGGCTTCAGTGTCGCTGGGATTCACGCCGGCATCAATCACCGCCAACGCGACTGCGCGATACATCGAGCCCGTGTCGATATACAAAAGGTCCAGCGCGCGTGCCAGCATTCGGCCCAGGGTTGATTTACCAGAGCCAGACGGCCCGTCGATTGCGATGATCATGAGATGCTACACAAACGCTGCAAACACTTCGTTCGACAACAAAGCTCCGCTGCGAGTCAATCTAATCAGGTCGCCGTCAAACTCCAGTAATCCTGCTTCACAGAACCGATTCAAATCCTCGCCGTGCTCCTCTCGCAAATCAACTCCAAACGACTCGCGATAACGACGCATGTCGATGCCCTGCATCAGCCGCATTCCGAGAAACACCGCTTCGGATCGCATGTCGATGTCGCTGAGCTGTTGTTCGTCAACAACTGGCGATGCGCCCGCCTCGACGAGCTCAACGTACTTCAGAACGTCGCGTTGATTGGACCAGCGACGTGTGCGTCCGTCGTAAGAGTGTGCGGAACAACCAAAGCCGTAATAAGGCGCGCCAGTCCAGTACTTGAGGTTGTGTCGTGAATGAAAACCGGGCCGGCACAGATTCGAGATCTCGTAGTGTTCATAACCAGCGCCGGTAGCATGCTCGAGCATCCACTCGTACATCACGCCGGCCAAATCATCGTCAGGCACTGGCTGAATTCCGCGTCGAATATGTTCCGCGAGGGGCGTGCCTGAATGGACCTCGAGTAAGTAAAAAGAAAGGTGTTCAGGTTGTAACTCCAGAGCTGTTTCGATATTTCGTTGCCAGCCGGTGAGAGTTTGACCCGGCAGTCCCGCGATCAGGTCGAAGCTTACATTCGCAAAACCGCAGTTGCGTAACTCTGCGAACGTTTTTAGCGCGTCTGCGGATGTGTGTGATCTACCGAGCTTAGCGAGCTCGGCATCGTCAAACGTTTGCGCGCCGAAACTCGCGCGGTTAACTCCCAAACGTTGAAACGCCAGAAGCTTCTCAGAGTTGACACTTCCCGGATTTATCTCGAGCGTGATCTCCGGCGCTGGATTGATCTCGAAATGGTCGTGCAACGCTAACAGAATGCGCTCGAGCTGCGATGGTCCAAGGAGTGATGGCGTGCCCCCACCGAAATAGATCGTATCGACGTGGTCCTCGAACTCGCGCGACGAGCGTATCTCTTCAACAACCGCGCGGACGTACGCTTCGGCAAGTTCGCTCTGATAAAGACCCGTGGCGAAGTCGCAATAAGAGCAACGCGAACTACAAAAAGGAATATGAACGTACAGGCCTGCAGCAGTCATTTATTGCGAGAAATAATAGCACGCGTGTGTATGATTTCGTTTCCACGCGTATTGTTTGACAACTCTAATTTCGCACAATTCACTAGCAAAATTCGTGGGTTATAACTGGCACGGCTGTTGATTAGTTAAGGGCGGCTATTCAACTGACCGGAGAGAGACGAGATCATGGGACTCCGGTCGGCCATAAACCATCGAACACATGGGGAGGATTAGAGCAATGGCAGACGACAGAATGAAGAACGACGATCTGCAGAAAAACATGGGTACGAGCGGTAAGGAAGGCCAAAACTTTGGTCAGCAAACACCGGGACGCCAGGGCGGTGGTCAGCAGCACGTTGGTGGTCAGAAGGGTGCAACACAGGGCGGCTACGGTGGTAGTCAGCAAAAAAAACCCGGAAAGATGGAAGATGATGAAGAGTTTGGCGGCGGCACCGCTGGTCAAGCCGGCGGACAGCAACGCGGTGGACAGAATCGTTAGTTGATATTTTCTTCTTTTCTGCTTTGAGCACGGACGTAATGCGCCGTGCTCTTTTTTTTAGACAGGTTTTTCAGGATTACTTACCTTAGATAATCATTAGAAATCCTGTTAATCCTGATGAGGCTTCCCTTTCCACTAATCGAGTTACTTGAGCTGCGCGCAACGCGTTCAGCTTCGGCAAATACTCGCAGGAAATTCTCGCCGAGTATCTTTCTTATATCTCTTTCGCTGTAGCCACGCCTGAGCAGTTCGTAAGTGATGTTTGGTAGCATCGATACATCCTTCGCGCCTTCAGGCATATCGTTCGCGCCGTCGAAGTCTGCGCCGATGCCTACGTGATCGATGCCGGCTACCTTTACGATGTGATCGATGTGATCGACGAGTTTGGAGATGGGAAGCGGCGGCAGAGGGTTCGCTGCTTCGAGCTTGTCACTCTCCTCAGCCAGCCGTTCGGGATCGTTCTTGTATTTCTCATTAATCGCGTCCTGCTTCGCTTTCAACCTTTTGTCGCGTTCGGCGCTCTGGGGCGCGACAGTCTTCGCGTCCACAAATACGCTGTAGAAGTTGACCTGGACCACGCCGCCGTTCTTTGCAATGCGCCGCAACAAGTCGTCAGGAATATTCCGGGGAACGTCGCTGAGCGCGCGTGCCGACGAATGCGAAGCAATGATAGGCGCTTTGGAAACATCGAGCGCATCGCTCATCGTTTCGTCGGAAACGTGCGACACGTCGACGAGCATTCCCAAACGATTCATCTCGCGCACCACTTCTACGCCAAATGGACTCAGACCATTGTGCTTCTTCTGGCCGCGGCCCGCGTCGGCCCAGTTGTTCGTGTTGTTCCACGTGAGCGTCATGTAGCGAACGCCGAGTCGATAGAACTCGCGCAAAGTAGCGAGGGAGTCTTCGATCGCATGGCCGCCTTCGATTCCCATCAACGCCGCGACCTTTCCCTGCCGCTTCGCGCGACGAATATCGGCCACGGACGTCGCGATCATCAGGTCCCTCGGGTGGCGCTCGACTGCTCGATAAACGGAGTCGATCATGTCCAGCGTGCGACGCGCGGATCCGCCGTGCTCGACGTACCAGGGCTTGACGTAAAGCGAGAAGAACTCAGCCGTGAGCCCGCCTTGCTTCATGCGTTCGATGTTTGTGCGGTACGGAACGGGCGGAGCGCCACTGAGATCGAAATCGTCGTTGGCCATCGGGGTCGTCACGTCGTTGTGCGTGTCGATGACGATCGCGCGCCGGTGAATCTGGAGTGCGCGCTGCCAGAGTCTTTCGTCGCGCGTCTGGGCATCAATTGATGAAAACGCAATCAAACAAAGAAGAACCAAACCGAAGTATTTTGACACTCCCATCAATCCACCTCTCTTTTTTAACCACGGATTCGGTTATCATTAACTGTCATGTCAATCCTGATTGCCGAAGATAACATGGCCCAGCGCCATTACCTCCGCGAAATTCTCGAGAAGGAGTTTCCCTCCCACGTCCCTGTCTTCGAAGCCGGCGACGGCGAGGAAACGGTCAAGCTCGCGCTCGGCGAAAAGCCCGACGTCTGCATACTCGACATCCAGATGCCAAAGCTCTCCGGCGTCAAAGCCGCGCGCGCCATCTGGCGCGACTTCCCCACCGCGCGCATTATCTTCTGGACGCAGTTTCCGCACGAGATTTACATCAACGAGATCCGCAAGATCGTAAAGTCAGTAGATCCGCCGCCGGCATACGGCTTCATTCACAAGAACAATCCCGAGTCGCGATTTCTACGCTTCGTTGCGGCCGTGCTGGAAGACGGCGCCGACATGATCGATCCGGCGTTCAAAGACTCGGTCAAACGACCGCTGTTGACCGAGTTTGAAGCGGAGGCACTTTATTCCCTCGCGCTCGGACTTTCAAACTGGGCCATCGCGCGCAAGTGTTCGTTGAGTCTGCGCGGCGTCGAAAGCAGGCTGGCAACGCTTTATGAAAAACTCTTCATCACGGTGGCCGAAGGGACCGAGCAGGAAGCGTACGAAAAGCTCGCTTACAACATTCGCACGCGTGCGTTCTTCGAAGCGCTGCGTCGGGGTTTGCTGAACAGCGACGAGCTGGAGAAGGCGTCGAACGACCTTGAAGCGTGGCTCGAAAAGGACCAGAAACGTTTCAACGAAGAACAGAAACGAGAACTCGCCTCGAAGAAGAAATGAGGCCACAAAAAGGCACAAGAAGCACAAAAAGGGTTGGGAGAGTTGTTTGTGCGATTTGTGCTTCGTTGTGGTTGCTCGGCGCCGTGCTGTTGCTGGTTGTTGAAAGATCATCGGCGCAAACAGGCGAGACACCACCCGATGCGCAGGCCTCGCCGTCGCCCTCGCCTTCGCCGTCTCCATCACCTTCGCCTACTCCGATAACAGGCCTGCATCAATGGGGCGCAGTCACTTTATTTCACGGCTTGCCTTCCGATCGCGTGCGCGCAATTGCACAGACGCTCGACGGCACGATGTGGTTTGGAACTGAAACCGGTCTCGCCAAGTTCGACGGCCGCAGAACGCAGACGATCAACGATCCGGCTTTGCCGGCGGGACGCATTCTTGCGCTCCAGACCGACAAAGACGGCGCCATGTGGATTGGAACTGAAGCGGGCGCCGCGCGTTTCAACGCCGGGGAGTTCATCAAGATAAATGAAACTGCGGGCCAGCCGATCTCCGCGATCTTCACCGATCCATTCGGCGTCGCATTCATGACGAGCGAACTGGGCCGCGTTTATGAAAGCCGCGCCCGCGTGGTCACGACGGTCAGCAGAGGTCTCACGGAAAGCGAAACAACAACCGCCAACCGCACCGTCATTGATACTCGCGAACTCCTCAACCAACAGTTGCAAAGTTCGGATCGCGATCATCCTGGTCCACTCCCGCTCACCAGCATCACATCTGTAAACAACCGTCTCTTTGCCGGCTCGCTCAGCAGCGGCGTGCTTGAAATCGCGAATGGAGCAGCGAAGGCACAACAGCGCCCGGTCGCTTTCTTCGTCAACGCACTCGAGCACGACAACGACGGTAAGCTCTGGGCCGGCGCGCGCGCAAAGAAAGACGAGGCTGGCTTGCTTTCCGGAAAGGATCCGGCGAGTTTGAAACGTCACGAAGCAGTAACTGGTCCAGTGATGGCGCTGAAACTCATCGGCGACGAAATGTGGGTCGGCACCGATGGCCGCGGCGTGTTTCGCATTTCGAAAACCAAGGTGCAGCGTCTTACTTTTGACGGCACTGCGGGTGGTCTGCGCTCCG
>DASSEB010000524.1:0-9828 GCA_035696765.1 Pyrinomonadaceae bacterium
GAGAACGTGGCGAATTTAGATCAACTGCCGGTGAAGGGTTTCTCGGTGATTGCGTTGCCGATGAAGATTAAAGGCGGGAGTGGTGGGCCACTGCGGATCATCGCGCTTCTTGAGCGTTAACCCAATTAACCACGGATTACACGGAAAAAGATCACGGATATGCGCGGATAAGACAGACGAAATCGTTTCTTAAATCCGTGCTTTTTATCCGTGTAATCCGTGGTTAAAGTTCAGCGGTAACAAGCACTCCCGGAACGGTGACCCGCGCTTGCTCCATTAACAACTCTTCAAACGCTTTCACTGAAAGCGCCTTGCTAAACAAAAACCCCTGCACTGCATCGCATCCGAGCGCGGTCAGATACTGAAGCTGCTCTCTCGTCTCAACTCCCTCCGCGATTACGTTCAGGTCGAGCGCATGGCCGAGGTTGATGATCGCGCGCACGATCGACGTGTCGTGCCGATCCTTGCAAACGTCCGCGACAAAACTCTTATCGATCTTCAACGTATCGATCGGAAAGCGCTTCAGATAGTTGAGCGACGAATAGCCCGTGCCGAAGTCGTCAATCGCAACCTTGATTCCCATCAACTTCAACTCGTGAAGTTTTTCGATCGCCTCTTCCGGATCCTTCATGATCGAACTCTCGGTCAGCTCGAGTTCGAGCCAGCGTGGATCGAGGTTCGTGTCTTTCAGGATCTGGTTGATATCGGCGATAAACGTTGGCTGCTGAAATTGTCGCGCTGAGAAGTTCACCGACAAACGCATCGGCGTGAGTCCTGCGTCCTGCCAGGCCTTGTTTTGCGCACATCCGGTGCGCAGGATCCAGTCGCCGAGCAGGACGATCATTCCGCTCTCCTCGGCGAGCGTGATGAATTCACTCGGATACAGCAATCCCAGGCTCGGATGTTGCCAGCGCACCAGCGCCTCCATGCCGACGAGATGAAAATCACGGATAGAAACCTGTGGCTGGTACTGGACAAAAAACTCCGATCGCTCCAAACCGGGACGCAAATTGCTTTCGAGCATCAACTGTTTGAGTGCGCGTGTGGTCCCACCGGCGGTGTAGAACTGATAGCTGTTGCCGCCCTGCACCTTCGCGCGGTCGAGCGCCACGCTGGCAGTCTTCAACAATCCCGCCGTGTCGCGCCCGTCCGGTGGATAAAGACTGATGCCGATACTGCTCGAGACGAAGATTTCCTGATCGTCAAAGAGAAACGCTTGATCGAGAGAGTTCTTGATCGCGCGAGCTACGTTTGCTGCGTCCTGTGCGCGCGTGATCTGCGTCAGCAGGATCGCAAACTCATCAGCACCAAAACGCGCGACTGTATCGCTCTCGCGCACGCAACTCGAGAGCCGTTGGGCCACCGACTGCAACAGCCGATCGCCGGCGGTGTATCCGAGAGAGTCGTTGATCGTCTTGAAGCGATCGATATTCAGCAGCATGACTGCCTGCATCTGATCGTTACGATGCGAAAGAGCTATCGCTTGCTTGAGTCGATCTTTGAACAGCACCTGGTTTGGAAGATCAGTCAGCGCGTCGTGATATGCGAGGTGGTTCAGCTTTTCCTGCGTCTGCTTGTTCTGCGAGATATCGACGACAAACCACGCAATCTCTTCTTCATGCAGCGCGGCGCCGAACAGGACCGGGAGGTGGCTGCCATCGTGCTTGATAAGGTCTTTCTCGAAGGGCGCGCACGCGCCGAAGGCCATGAGTTTTTCAAAAGCTTCTTCGTCAAGACGATGATGTTCGGGAGGTGTCAGGTCGTGAATGCTCGGCGGTAGGTTATCGGCCGTGTAACCGAGGATGTTCAGGAAACTATCGTCCGCGCTCAGGATGTTACCCGAGAGGTCCGTGAACACGACGGCGATCAAGTTGGTGGCGACAAGACGTCGCAGGGCTGCGTCGACTTTGCTTTCCATAGAGTTGTTAACTGTTTCAGGGAGTGTGAGTAGGGCAAGCCCGGGTTGGTCGTCAACCCGTAGGTAGGCTACCACAGATTACGCAGATTAAGACAGAAAAATCCGCGTAATCCGTGGTTGTTATTCTGCTAGCGTACTGAACTCGTCGTCGCTGTGGACGGGCCTGGCGGCAGCTTTTCAAGCAAATATTTCGTGAACAGCCCGTATAGATGGCGCTGCGTTCCCTCCCCTTCCGAGATCGAGTGAGACCGATTCGGATACGGAAAAACCCAGAACTGCTTGTTCGCCGCAATCAACTTATTAATCAACGCCTCGGTGCCCTGGTAGTGCACGTTGTCGTCCCCTGTGCCATGCACAATCATCAAGTTGCCCTTCAACTGCGCCGCAAAAGTGATGGGCGAACTCTGGTTCCATTCCTCCGGATGGTCCTTCGGCAGTCCGCCATATCGCTCCTGGTAAATCGTATCGTAGTAGTGAAGATCCGCGACCGGCGCAACAGACAAGCCCGTCGCGTAAACGTCCCCGTAGCGGAACAGCGCGTTCAGCGTCGACGAACCACCGCCACTCCAACCCCAAATTCCAATCCGCGCGGGATCGACAAAAGGCCACTTCGCAATCGCACGAGCCGCGGCCGCCTGATCACCCGAATTCACGATCCCCATCTTGCGATAGATGATCTTGCGCCACGCGCGGCCACGCGGCGCGGGTGTACCACGGTTGTCGACGCTCATCACGACGTAACCCTGCTGCGCCAGCATCGCGTGCCAGAGCCGGTTTCGACCGCCCCAGCTATCCATCACCGTCTGGCCCCACGGTTCGCCGTAAACGTAGAAGAGCACCGGATAACGTTTTTGCGGATCGAAGTCGGGCGGCTTCATCATCCAGCCGTCGAGTTGCACGCCTTCACCGATGTCGACTTTGAAAAACTCGGAAGGCGTTTGTTTCAACTTCGCCAACCGCTCCTGCACTTCGCGGTTGTCAATCAGCGTGCGCGCAACTATGTGCTGCGGCAGACGCACGACTTCGGTCACTGGAACGCGGTTGAAGCTCGAGTAGTAATGAATCGCGAATTCACCGCGCGGCGAGATGTTGTAACTGTGGACGCCCGGAACACTCGCCGGCGTGAGTCGTTCTTCCTTGCCGCTGCCGTCGACGCGCGTGCGATAGAGATAACGTTGCGTTGCGTTTTCCGGTGACGCGAGGAAGTAGATCCAGCCGTTTTGCGCGTCCACGCGTTCGACGCTGATCACGTCGTAGTTGCCGGGCGTGATTACTTTCACATCGCTGCCGTCGCGCGAGATCGAATAGATGTGACGCCAGCCGTCACGTTCACTGGCCCACAGAAAGCGTTTGCCCTGGTTTACCCATTCGACGTCGCCGCGAGCGATTCCGGTCTTGTCCCAATCGATGTCACCCCACGCGATGTCGACCCATGCTTCGTCTTTCTCAGTTAGCACTGGCCGCACTTTGCCGGTGCTTGCGTCGGCCATCATCAGTGTG
Organism: Pyrinomonadaceae bacterium; assembly: GCA_035696765.1. Lineage (GTDB taxonomy): Bacteria > Acidobacteriota > Blastocatellia > Pyrinomonadales > Pyrinomonadaceae > PSRF01. The sequence goes on from DASSEB010000524.1 coordinate 3,419, forward strand.
TTCGTGTCCTGGCGCCGGTTGAGTTGCTGAATGACCAGCTCGCTGGAGTTGGCGGCCCACTCCATGCGCGGCAGGTAGTTGTTACGCGGATCGCCGGGGACTTCGAGCCAACGAGTTGGACCACCATTCGCATTGACCACACCAACACGCGCGGCTGAATTTGTCTCGCCTGCTTTTGGATACGGGAACGCGGTAACCACCGGATACAGCGCCTCGGTATTGTTTGTCAGCAACATCTCCTTCACGCCTTCGGAGTTGAGCTGCCAGTAAGCAATCTGTTTGCTGTCAGGGCTCCAACGAAAGCCGTCGCGACAAAACAACTCTTCTTCGTAGACCCAGTCGAAGGTGCCGTTGACGATGTAGCGCGAACCGTCGGTGGTGAGCTGCGTGATCTTGTAATCGCCGAGAAGATTTTCGACGTACACATTGTTCTCACGAACGTAACCGGCGCGCTCGCCGTCGGGTGAGAACTTTGCAAACATGAGGGTCGAAGGCTTCGCTTCCGGACCGCCGAGTTTGCGCAGGCTATTTGCTTTGAGATCGAGCACCCAGTAATCGCCACGCGTGTTGCTGCGCCAGACGCGTGCGGAGTTGGTAAAGATGAGTAGCTTCTGCTCGTCGGCAGTCAAGGAAAACTCTTCCACGCTCAGCGGCTCGGACGCGCCGCCCGGGGTTAGTTTCTCTGCCGAAACTTTTACGGTTCGTTCACCTGTGTTCACGTCGTACCGGACGATGTCGACAGAACCTTTTTTGGTCGGCGACGGTTCGAGCGCGAGATAGCCGCTGCCGTCGTTCTGCCACTGCACTGGCCCAAGCGGCCGTGTGCGATAGGTGAAGAGCGAATCGACCGTGAGGAGCGAGGGATCCTGCTGTGCGAAAACCGGAGTGATTAATAGGAATAAAACTAAAAAAATCGGAAACTGAATTCGTCTTTTCATTGTTGACCTCGAAACCATTTTTGACAGGATTGCAGGATCAGTCGTGAAGATTCTGGAAATCGTGTCCAACCAGCGCTGCGATTGCAGCGATCATGTCTGCCTGCTCGATCGGCTTAGCCAAATGCCGATGATAACCGGCTGCGAGAGCGCGCTCGCGGTCCTTCTTCGAAGCGTAGCCTGTCAACGCAATCGCCGGAATGCGCCCGCCCTTTTCGGCCGGTCTCGCACGCACCTTGCGCATCAACTCGTAACCATCCTCATCCGGCATTCCAATATCACTGACCATCACGTCCGGCAACTCACCTTCAAACACGCTGAGCGCCTCCTTCGCCGACTTCGTCGAAGTCACTCTCGCGCCGTAACGCTTGAGCATCGTTCCAAGAAGCTTGCGTGAGTCGTCGTCATCTTCAACCAGCAACACGTGCAGGCCGTCGAGCCTGACAACACCGCTGCGAATGCGGCGACGTTCAACTTCTCGTTTCCGCTCTTCGGCGCGTGCGGGATCTCTTCGCTCCTGGGCGATGGGAAGCTCAACTGTAAACACCGCACCTCGCCCGAGTCCTTGACTCTCCGCGGCAATCGCGCCGCCATGGAGCTCGACCAGATGCCGCACCACAGCCAGACCTAATCCGAGTCCGCCTTGCTTCCTCGAGATTGAAGCCTCAGCCTGACGAAAACGATCGAACACGTACGGCAGAAACTCCGGGTCGATACCTTCACCCGTATCTCTCACGGTCAGACGCGCCGACTCCACACACGTGAGATCGACGTCGACGATGCCGCCGCGTGGAGTGAACTTGATCGCATTTGAAAGCAAGTTCCAAATTACCTGGCGCAAACGATTCGGATCGCCTTTGATCAAACACTCGCGGGGCTCGAAGTGAGTTTGCAACCGGATACCTTTGACATCGGCGGTCGGCCGCAATGCGTCAAGTGCCGCGTCAACTATGGGAGCAAGGTTTAGTGGATGCAGATCGAGCCGGAGGTTGCCCGTGATGATTCGCGAGACGTCGAGCAGATCGTCGATCAGTCGCGCCTGTGAACGCGCGTTGCGCTCGATGGTTTCAATCGCGCGCGCGACGCCTGATCCTTCAACCTCGCCATTCCGTATCATGGAAGCCCATCCGAGAATCGAGGTCAACGGCGTGCGCAACTCATGCGAGAGTGTCGCGAGGAATTCGTCTTTGAGTCGATCGGCTTCTTCCGCGTGCCGCCGTGCAGCACGTTCGCGAACGAGTGACGCTGCTCTTTCTTCCTCAGCGCTTTGTCGCGCGGTTACGTCGAGGACGAGGGAAAGGACTGACACCAGTTTTCCGCGATCGTCGTGCAACACTGAGTTGTACCACTCACAAAACAGGACCTTACCGTCGCGGGTGTAGTTGCGGTTACGCTGTACTCCCTGAACTTCGACTCCCTCCCGCTGGCGGTTAGTCACCAGCGCGACTGCGTCGACGTCATCCGCAAAGACGAAGCGCCACTCGTTGACGTGTTTGCCGATCACGTCTTCAGCCTTCCAGCCGAAGAGCCGTTCGGCGGACGCGGACCAACGCGAAACGCGAAAGTCGCTGTCCCACTCGATCACCGCGAGCGGCGAACTCTCCACATGAAAGGCCAACTGTCGATAGGCTTTGTGAGCCGCTTCTTCAGCCTGCTTGCGCGCTGTGATGTCGGTAATGACTGCGATGCCGCCGGCGATGTTGTTCTCTTCATCCAGCAGCGGCGAGTAATGTGATTCGAAGACGCCTGTTTCGGAAGGTCCGTAAGGATGGTTCTCGGCGGTCCATTGTTTTCCGTCGAATACCGCCGAGAAACAACGATCGTTCCCCGACTCTCGCAGGAACGGGAATACGTCGACGACGGCTCTGCCCAGCACCTCATCGCGCTCCCGACCTGAGATTCGCTGCATGGCGCGGTTCCACGCGATGAGATTGCAGTCCCGATCAAACGCGAAGATGCCATCGACGCTCGCGTCGACAAGTCGGGTTAGTAACAGTGTGGAATCCTTCGGTGTAATGTGTGGTCTATTTCCCGGGTGTGAGAAGTATTAATCCGGTCGCGTCGCGCACTAGTATATTCGATCCCAACAACACAGGCACCGCAAAAGTCGAAGCCTCGGCGACTTCGTAACGGCGTTCGACAGCAAACGACGGCGTGTTACGTTTAGCGACAATCAAGTCACCACCGTTCGTCAGGAAGACGACGTGTTGCGGAGTGAGCAGCAACGATGCGTGCTCGCCCTCGCGTCCTTCGGTGGTCCATCGCACGGCGCCGGTCTTTGCGTCAATCGCGAAGAACTGGCCCTTCTTCTTCGAAGAGTGACCATAGATCAAACCGTCGCCAAAAACCGGCGAACTCATGTACATCGCGATGTCGGGATTTTTCCAACTCTCGGTCGCTTGCCACTTGCCGGCGTTCTGCGCCAACGCGTAAGCATGCGTGCCCTGACGTGTTCCTGAAACGATCAGGTGAGTGCCGGTCCAGAGTGGTGTCGAGATGTTCTCGTGCCATTCATCGGGAAACGGGACCGACCAAAGTTCTTTGCCGTTCTTACCGTCGACGCTGACGATCGAGCCTTCGGTCATCGTCACGATCTGTTGCTGCCCGCCGGTTTCGATTACTACGGGCGAAGCATAGCCTGGTCCGAGTCCGTGCCACTCCCATTCAGTCGCTCCGGTTGCAGGATTGAGACCGAGTAGCTGACCGCCATGCACGTCACTACCAACCTGGACCACGAGGCGTCCATCAACCAGCAACGGAGAAGAAGCCGTACCGCAGAACAATTTGGAAGTGTCGATCGATTTGGAGAAGTCGCGGGTCCAGAGTTGTTTGCCGGTCGCGGTGTCCCAGGCGTTGAGAATTCCGGTGACGCCGAGCGTGAAGAGGCGGTTGCCGATTACGAGTGGAGTAGCGTGCGGTCCCTTCGCCATCTCGACGGCGTACTGGTTCTTTTGAAACGTCGATTGATATTTCTGCTGCCAGAGGATTTTGCCGTCGGCAAGGTTGAGACTCGTGACGATCTCTTCCGGATCGCGCCGTGTGTGAACAAAGACGCGTCCGCCGGCAACAACCGGCGATGAATACCCCTCGCCAATCTCGACGCGCCAGCTCCGCTGCCACGATTCAGGCCACGCGACAGGCGCATTCTTTGCGGAGACAGAGCCATCCCTTGCCGGCCCGCGCCACTGCGTCCACTCCTGCCCTCTGGCAACGGCAGCCGCCACGAAAAACACGAAAATGAATCCGGTAAGAAGTCTTGCTTTGTTCATGGGTATCCCTTCACGGACAGGTCAAGATCATGCCACAAAGAGGCACAACAAGCACAAAATCCTGTTCTGGACCTTTTTGTGCATTTTGTGCCTCTTTGTGGCTAGTCCTCTGTGTGGCTCACACGACGTCGGCGAAGCTCTTGCGGGTGCGGGCGAACCACCAATACCCGAAGATGAAGACGACCAGGGCGAAGGCTGTGAAGTATGCGAGGCCGCGCCAGTCGGGCGCGCCGCCGTCCAGGAAGATGCGACGATAGCTGCGCACGAGGGGAGTGAAGGGATTGAGATTGATGAAGGTGCGGAAACGCGCCGGCACGATCGATTCCGGGTAAATGATCGGAGTCAGATACATCCACGCCATCAACAGCAACGTGACTCCCTGGGCAATGTCGCGCAGGAAGACTCCGAGTGACGCGATCAGCCAGGCTGCGCCGAGCGCAAACAGAAGTTGCGGAACCAACAGCACCGGCAGCCACAACGCAGTGAGACCGAGATGTTGGCGGATAATGATCGTGGCGACCAGCAAACCGATGGTAGCGAACAGTTGATTACCAAGCGCGGCGAACACCTGCGCCGCCGGCAGTGCTTCCAGCGGGAATACCACTCGCTTAACGAGGTTCGAGTGCGCGAGGATAGTACTCGCCGACTGCTGTACCGACTCCTGAAACATGGACCACGGCAACAGGCCGCAGAAAAGATAAAGCGCGTAATCCCAATGAGAATCATTCGCCCCGAAGCGCGCGCCGAAGATGCCGGCAAAGATGAACGTGAAGATCGCGATCATCACCACCGGCGTCAACACTGCCCACGCAAGACCTAACACCGATCCTTTGTAACGGCCCAGTAGTTCTCGTTTGGCGAAAGAGAAGATCAATTCCGCCCGCGATGGGAGTTGCCACAAAGGTTGCCAGATTTTGGCCACAAAAAGGCTCATAAATTTTCAGCCACAAAAAGGCACATAAAGCACAAAATAGTCTAACGAACTCAGCTGGTTCGGTTTCCCTCTTTTGTGACTTTTGTGCCTTTTTGTGGCACAACTCCTGTGCCTGTCCAACTGTTTTTGTTGTGCCAACTGATCGCGACGTCGCTTGCTCCAATATCGCGCCACCACGTCTCAAACTCGTCACGCGAGATGTAGAACGCCGTGGGCGCCACGAGGTGATCGAAGACTATCGTGTGTTGCTCTCGCCAACCAAATTTCGAGATCGCGCTCAAGTAGTCGTTGTAAAAAAGATGTTTCGCGAGCGAGGAGCCGTTTCTGTTTAGCGGCCCATAGACCAGCTTCGTGGCGACGTAAAGACACGCAGCCGGAACCTTCGATAATTGCAGCAACGCGCGTTGATCGATCCGCGACGTTATCTTTTCGCGCACCGGATTGACCCAACTCGTGATCCACTCGTTGTTCTCAGCGCCGTAGATCCAGGCCGTTACATATCCACCCGGCTTTACTTTAGAAGCCAGCGACACAAAGCCGCCGCGCGGATCCGGCAAGTGGTGCAGGACACCAACAGAAAAAGCGTAATCAAACTTGCGTGCGAGCGGCAGATGATAGATGTCAGCTTGAATAATATGCGCGTTGGGCAATGAACGGGTCGCGGCAAACGCCGTCTCGACCGCCGCGCTCAAATCGATGCCGATGATTTCACGCGCGCCCCAGCGGGCAGCGAGCTGTGTGTGCCGCCCTTTACCGCAACCGCCTTCGAGCACAACCTTGTCGCGGAAAAACTCAGGCGTCACCGGCGCGATCCAACCGAGAAACTGTTCAGCGTATCGTTCGTCTTCCTGCGTGAAGTGCTGCCACTGCCAACCGAAGTTCGTTGCGGTAGCGTGTTTGTCGCTCTCGACCTGTGCCAGGTTCGCGAAGCGCGGTATGCCGGCAGTTATGGGAAACGAAGAGGCGCAGGACGCGCAGCGCAGCTCGCCTTCCATGATTTCGCCGTCTTCGGATTTGCTGACAGAGAGACTCAGAGATCCTTCACAGGAGGGACACAGGAGGTACGAAAGAAGTTTTTCCTTCAAGCCACTAAACTATAACACCCTCTGAAGCCACAAAGAGGCACAAGAAGCACAAACCAGCAAGCTTGTAGCTAATTAGCGTTCTAGCCAGGCGGCGAGGTCGGCGAATTGCGGCGTGATGAAATCTCTAAAATCGTCAGCGGGGTTCGAAGCTGACAAGAGCGCGCCCGGATCGATCGTAATCGCTCCC
>DASSEB010000525.1:0-30245 GCA_035696765.1 Pyrinomonadaceae bacterium
CCGAGGATCTCGTTTTCATGGACCGCGTGGAGAACGCCGGCTATCGTTCTGTCTTCGAGCCGCGCGCGCAGGTACACTGGGACTTGCGGCCAACACTCGCCGCCACGTTCAAAAGATTTCTGGTCTACTCTCGCAATAACATTCGCGCCGGACTCTTTCGCCAGTGGCAGTCGACGATCCTCGTTCGTTATGGAGTGCTGGCGGTCTTGTTTGTGGCGGCGCTGATCGTCGAACCATCGTGGGTATGGATTCCGATAGCTGCATGGCTCTTCATGCTGGCGGCACGCGCTGTAGTTTCCATCAGGCGAAACCGTCTTTGCTATCCTGCCTCCTTTCTTCAAAACGTGCTTCGCGCAGCGATGGTGATGTGTGTACTGGCGGTGCTCGATGCGGCGGCGATCGCCGGCAGCATCCAGTGGTTATTGCTTGATAGTTTTCGCTGGAGCAGAAAGGCTCCGGTGGAGGCCGGGAATGGGGCTTGAAGGGCGTCGCGTTCTGTTCATCTCCTACAATGGAATGCTGGAGCCGCTGGGCCAGAGCCAGGTCATTCCATATCTGCGCGAGCTGGCGAAGAGGGGCGTTCGCTTTACGCTCCTGAGTTTCGAACGGCCAAAGGCGTTTGAGCCGGAAGGCATCGCGCAGTGCGAACAGTTGCGACAGAAACTGCAATCGCAGGGAATCGAATGGCACTGGCTGCGTTATCATCAACGGCCTTCCGTGCCTGCAACGATCTACGACGTGCTGGCAGGACTTCGTAAAGCATTGTCGTTGGTGAAGCGCAACCGGATCGAGATGGTCCATGCGCGCGGCCACATTCCCGCCGCGATCGCTTTGGGAGTGAAGAAACGGCTTGGGACGAAGATGATCTTTGACGTGCGCGGGTTGATGGCGGAGGAGTACGTCGACGCCGAACACTGGCGCGAGGGCGGTCTTCCTTATCGAATAACGAAAGCAACTGAGCGGCAGATCCTTGCTTCCACCGATGCGGTTGTAACGCTGACTGAAAAAATCTGGCCGATCATCAAGGAATGGGAAGGGCTGCGCGGGCGGTCCGTGCATCACGAAGTGATTCCTTGTTGCGTGGATCTGTCGCTCTTCAAGTTTAGCGAGGAAGAGCGCGCGCGCCGCCGCGCGGAACTCAATCTCGGCGATCGCTTCACGGTTGTATACAGCGGCTCGCTGGATGGTTGGTATTTGACGGAAAAAATGGCGGACTTCTTTGCGAGCTTTCGGCAGCGAAAGCCTGACGCTCATCTGCTCTGGCTCACGACGGGCAGTCACGACCGAGTGAGAGAATTGATGAGCAGCCGGAACGTCGGCAGCGAGAGCTTTAGTGTACTTTCTGTTCCATCGGCGTCAGTCGCTTCCTACCTTGCTGCTGCCGATGCCGGGCTCGCATTCATCAAGCGGTGTATTTCGAAGGTCGCGTCGTCGCCGACGAAGAACGGTGAGTATCTCGCTTGCGGGCTGCCGTTGATCATAAACGCGGGTGTCGGCGATTCCGATGCGCTGATAAACGACTGGAAGGCGGGAGCGCTGATCGAGAACTTTACCGACGAAGACTACGCAGAGGCCGCGCGTCATATCGAGGCGATGGCGGCGCAAGGCGATGTCAGGTCGAGCGCGCGTGCCGTAGCCGAACGACTGTTTGATCTGAATGCGATCGGAGCGGAGAGATATGCGTCGCTTTACGAAAGAGTATTAGCCACGGATTTACACGGATGAGCACGGATCTAAAACTGCTGGAAACATTACGCTGCCCGCGCTGTCGCTCGGTGCTTTCGTTTTCCGGCGAGACGAATTTGAGCTGCGTTCGTTGCGACGTCGCTTATCCCATCGTCGACGGTATTCCGCGTATGTTGTTGCCGAGTATGCGCGACGCTTTGCGCGGCGAGGTTTCAGCCACCGGAACAGACAGCAAGCAGGCGGAGACGGCGCTCAGTTTTGGTTACGAGTGGCATCGTTTTCCGGAGATGTACGAGGAATGGGAAAGACAGTTTCTCAACTACATGCAACCGCACGGACAGGATTTCTTTCGCGGCAAGAAGGTCCTCGACGCCGGCTGTGGTAACGGACGGTTCGCGTATTACGCCGCGAAGTATGGAGCTGAAGTTTGGGCCATCGATCTTGGACCAGCGGTGGAGGTCGCGCGCAAGAACACGGAATCGTACAACGTCCACGTGGTCCAGGCCGATCTTCACAACCCGCCATTCGCTTTGGAGAGTTTCGATTTCATCTACTCGATCGGCGTGCTGCATCATCTTCCCGATCCGGAACCGGCGTTTCAAAATCTGTTGCGCTTTCTGAAGCCCGGTGGCGTCGTACAAATCTATCTTTACTGGAAACCGGAGCGTCGACCCGTCAAAGCGGCTTTACTGTCTACCGTGTCGGCCGTGCGCCAGTTGACCACGAGACTGCCGCACAAAACGGTTTACTTGCTGGCGTACCCGATGGCGGCGATTGCCTACTTGTTTCTTGTCTGGCCTCACCGGATGTTGCGCGGCCTGCCGCTCTTAAATCGCATCGCTCAGGAACTGCCGATGAAACAGTACGCGACGCTGCCCTTCCGCGTTTGCGTCAACGATCAATTGGATCGATTCTCGGCGCCGATCGAGAACCGCTACACACGTGCGGACGTGCAAAATTGGCTCGCGCGCGCGTCGTTAGAAGCGCCGAGTGTCGGCGAGAACTTTGGCTGGGTGGCCACTGGACGCAAGAGCGGTTAACAGGATTTACAAGATTGCGCGTTCGCCGGAAATTCTTATACTGACTAGACCTATGCGTATTCTCGCTTTGATGCCGTCGCTGTTCGACACTTCGCCAGGACAGCGTTATCGATTCGAACAATGGGACCCTTTGCTTCGCGAACGCGGCGCCGACATCACTTACGCGCCTTTCGAGGACGAAGAACTCCACGCGCTCGTTTACCAGCCCGGCATGATGTCCAAAAAACTCCGCCTCGTAACGCGCGCCCTCGCCCGTCGCCTGGAGCTCGTGAGAAACGTTAAGGACTACGACCTCGTCTACATCCTCCGCGAAGCCGCACTGCTCGGACCGCCGATCTTCGAACGCTTGATCCACCAAAGCGGCGTGCCGATTGTTTTCGATTTTGACGACGCGATCTTTGTTTCCTATCGCAGTCCTTCAAACGGCTATCTCAGCTATTTGAAGTTTGCGTCGAAAACAAAAACTATCTGCCGCATCGCGTCCCACGTGATGGTTGGCAACCCTTATCTTGCGGAGTACGCGCGGCAAGTCAACGATCGCGTGACCGTGATACCCACGACGATCGACACCGAAAAATACCAGGTGCCGCCACCGAAGAATTCTTCGGATGCGCCTGTCATCGGTTGGACCGGCAGCTACAGCACGGTCCAACATCTCGACACCCTGCGAGGCGCTCTGAAAAAACTCGCGGAACGCGAGTCGTTTCGTCTGCGCGTCATCGGCACGCCGGAATACGACTGTCCGCCAGTTGACGTCGAAGCGATGCGCTGGCGCTCTGAAACAGAACTCGAGGATCTGGGCGCGATCGACATCGGCGTCATGCCGCTTCCCGACGACAAGTGGAGCAAAGGCAAATGCGGATTGAAGGCGCTACAGTTTATGGCGCTTGGCATTCCGACCGTTTGTTCCCCAGTGGGAGTCAACACAGACATCATTCAGGATGGTGAGAACGGATTCATCGCCGGCACAGAAGACGAATGGGTCGACAAACTCACCCGGCTGCTGCGTTCGCATGAATTGCGACAACGACTGGGCCACGCGGGCCGTGTTACAGTCGAACAGAAATATTCAGCCGTCACCCAGGCCCCCAGAGTTTACGAAATTTTCAAATCCGTTTTGCGCGATGCGAATGTCGCGGTTGATACTGTGATGCAATCTCAATCGGCGGCAACCGGCCATCGCGGTTAGCACTGGAAGCGAGGAACCTTTTGGAAAATCTTAACGTGCTGGTTACTGGGGGCGCCGGTTTTATCGGCTCACACCTCGTGGATGCCCTTGTGGATCGCGGGCATCGTGTGCGGGTCGTAGATGCGCTCGTGTCGCAGGTACACGGCGAAGATGCGAAGCCTGCGTATCTAAACGCCGGGGCCGAATTCATTCAGGGTGACGTTTGCGATCGCGCGGTCGTCGATGCGGCGCTTGACGGCATTGACGTGGTCTTTCATGAAGCTGCGGAAGTCGGCGTGGGCCAGTCGATGTACGAGATCGAGCGATACGTTCGCGCAAACGATCTCGGCACGGCGGTTTTGCTGGAAGCAATTCTGGAGCGCAGACCGCAAATCAAAAAGCTCGTCGTTGCTTCTTCGATGTCGATCTACGGCGAGGGGGCTTACACCTGCGCTAACTGCGGATCAGTTGCGCCGCAACTCAGACCCGTAAGCCAACTGCTCGAACGTCGTTGGGAAGTGGAGTGTCCGAAGTGCGGCCGAGAGTTGTCGCCTGCGCCCACGACGGAAGAGAAGCCGCTCTTTCCCACCTCGGTCTATGCAGTAACAAAACAGGACCAGGAACAGTTTTGCCTGGCCGTCGGTCGATCGTATGGAATACCCGCGGTCGCTTTGCGCTACTTCAACGTCTACGGCACAAGACAAGCGCTCTCGAATCCGTACACCGGCGTGTGCGCAATTTTTTCGGCGCGTTTGCTGAACGGCAACCGGCCGATGGTCTTTGAAGACGGTGAACAGACGCGAGACTTCGTGCACGTCAGCGACATCGTGCAGGCCAATCTCCTCGCGCTCGAGACAGATCGTGCCGACTACGAATCGATCAACGTTGGCACGGGCCGAGCGACGTCGATCCGCACCGTCAGCCGCCTGCTCGCGGAAGGGCTGGGCCAGGATCTGGAACCGGAGATCGTCGCCAAGTATCGCGAGGGAGACATACGACACTGCGTGGCGGACATTTCGAAAGCGAAGTCGCTGCTCGGTTATGAACCTCAGGTCTCACTCGAGCGCGGTATTCCTGAATTACTCTCGTGGGTCCGCGCGCAGGCCGCGAAGGACAAGGTTGAGAGCGCCACGGCCGAACTCGAGAGCCGCCAGTTAGTGCGTTAATCAGACAGGATTCATCCTGTCCACTCAGATGCAGAGAATGAGCAGATCGCGTTTACTGGGGCTGGCCGTGTGCGCGGTGTTGCCGTCCTTCCTGAAACGTCCGCTCTATCGTCTGTTCTTTGGTTACAAAATCGGTAAGCGAGTGCGGATTGGTCTCAGCATCGTCGACGCTCGTGAATGCATGATTGACGACGACGTAAGCATCGGCCATCTCAACGTCATCACGCGTGTCGATAAGCTCAATATCAAAGATCACGCGCGCATCGGTCACCTGAACGTTATTCGCGGCGGAGCGGAAGTAAGCCTGGGTCGTTATTGCGAGATAATTCGGATGAACGAGATCAACTCGATCCCCGAACCTGAAGTCGTGAATCCAATCGATCCGGTATTTATCCTCGGTGATGGCAGTATCGTCACTACCGGACATAAGATAGACTTCACCGACCGGGTGGAGATCGGCCGTCGCGTGATCCTGGGTGGTCGAAACTCCTCAATCTGGACCCATAATCGCCAAAGAACAATGCCGATTACGATCGGCTCGCTGGTCTACATGGGATCTGAGATTCGCATGGCGCCGGGAAGTGCGATTCCTGCGAGATCCATCGTCGGAATCGGTTCCGTGATTACCGCGCCGTTGGCGGAAGAGGGTAAACTAATCGCCGGTGTGCCGGCCAAAACTGTCAAAGAGTTAAGCGACGAGGATCAGTTTCTGATCGAACGAAAAACTCGTCCGGACCTTCCGGACGACGTTTGAGCCACGGATTTCACGGATGAACACGGATCTCGCCGTTTGAAGTTTTAGAGTTATGAACATACTCATTATCGCCGTCATGCTTCTGGTTTGCGGCGGCGTTATGTCTGTAAGGCCCATCGAAGGACCAGGAGCGCTCGTGGCCTGCGCGGTTGTGTCTGCGCCCACCATTTTCATCCTCGCGCGCTCAGGCAAGGAGAAGACATTTCTCCTGCGCATGTTTCTCGTCGCGGTGATGGTCAGAATTATTCTCGGCACCATCATCCTTTCGGGGCACATGGAAAACTTCTTCGGCGGCGATGCCATCACTTACGACAGCTTTGGTCAATCACTGATGATGTCGTGGCATGGCGACGATTATCACGCTGCAAAGTACGCCGCCTTCGCTCAATCGGGCGCAGGCGCCTGGGGCATGGTTTATCTCGTCGCCGGTGTTTACGAACTGGTCGGCGTCAACAAGCTCGCAATTCAGTTCATCAACGGATCGGTCGGAGCAGCAACAGCAGTCGTTGTCTTCTACGCCGCGCAAACGCTGTTTAGTAATCTGCGCGTATCGAAGTTGTCGGCGCTTTTGGTCGCGTTCTTTCCGTCGCTCATCCTGTGGTCTTCGCAGGGACTCAAAGACGCCTTGATTGTTCTCGCGCTTGCGCTTTCAATCCTCGCCACTCTCCGGCTGATGGAAAAAATCACGGCTGTATATGTTTTGGTTTTGATTGCGAGTCTACTCGCCCTGCTCAGCCTGCGTTTCTACATCTTCTACATGATGAGCGCGGCGGTGGCGGGCAGTTTCATCATCGGCCTGAAAACACTCAGTGCGCAGGATTTTCTGCACCGATTTGTAGCCGTGACAGTGATCGGACTCGCATTCACGTGGTTTGGGGTGCTCCAGTACGCGGGCCAGCAGATCGATCAGTTCGCGAATTTAAAAGCTATCCAGACGAGTCGCGAAGACCAGGCTGCGGCCGGCTCGGGATTCGCGAAGGATGTTGACATTCAAACAACCGAAGGGGCGCTGACGGCCATCCCGCTCGGCATTGTGTATTTGATGTTTGCGCCGTTTCCCTGGGAGTTCGAAACGTTGCGGCAAAGCATCACGTTGCCGGAAATGGTCGTCTGGTGGCTTGCCTTTCCCCTCCTCGTGCTTGGCTTGTGGTACTCGATAAAGCATCGTCTGCGGCAGGTGTCTCCGATCGTCATCTTTACATCAATGCTGACGCTCGCCTATTCACTGTTCCAGGGAAACGTTGGCACAGCCTACCGGCAACGATCGCAGTTGCTTGTGTTCTACTTCATCTTCGTCGCGGTGGGCGCGGTGATCGTGAAAGAGAAAGCGGAAGAGAGACGGCGTCAGGCACTACTGGCGAAACAGGAACTGGCGGAGCTGCAAGCAGCCCGCGTGTTAGCGCGGCGCAGAGCTTCGTAGATTTATGTGTGGAATCGTAGGCATCGTTCGCAACGACGGAAAACCGGTTGACGAACAGTTGTTAGCACGGATGAACAACGCGATTCGTCATCGCGGTCCCGACGACGACGGTTTTTACGTCAACGGATCAGTCGGCCTCGCCATGCGCCGCCTCGCGATCATCGATCTGAAGTGCGGAGCGCAACCCATTCACAACCAGGACCGCACCTCGTGGATCGTTTTCAACGGCGAGATCTACAACTATCTCGAACTCCGCGAGAAGTTGGAAAAACTGGGCCACACCTTCTACACCAACAGCGACACCGAAGCCATCGTCCATGCTTACGATGAATTTGGAGTTGACTGCCCGAAACACCTGCGCGGCATGTTTGCGTTTGCGATCTGGAACGAGCGAACACAGGAGCTGTTTCTCGCGCGCGATCGCGTGGGTAAAAAGCCGATTCTTTACGCACACGAAAACGGCCAGTTGATCTTCGGTTCAGAGTTCAGTGCGCTGTTGCTTCATCCTGACGTCAGCCGCGACATTCAACCGGAGGCGCTCGATTACTATCTCTCGTTCATGTGCATCCCGGCGCCGCTGACCGCTTATCGCTCGATTCGAAAGCTCGAGCCGGGTCACTGGCTTCGTTGGCGAAAAGGCGAGATCGAGCGGCAGCGTTACTGGCAGCCTGATTTCACCAAAAAGATCGAAATTGACGAAGAGGAAGCAGGCGAACGCACGGTCGAGGTTCTTCGAGATGCTGTGCGCGTGCGTCTGATGTCTGAAGTGCCGCTCGGCGCGTTTCTTTCGGGCGGCATCGACTCGAGCGCGGTTGTGGCCTTGATGAGCCAGGAGTCGAGCGAACGCGTCAAAACGTTTTCGATCGGTTTTGAAGAACAGGATTTCAGTGAGCTTCACCATGCACGTCGCATCGCCGAGCACGTCGGCGCCGACCATCACGAATTCATCGTGCGGCCCGACGCGGTCGAAGTTCTGCCGACGTTAGTTGAACATTACGGCGAGCCTTACGCGGATTCGTCGGCTGTACCGACTTACTACGTTGCGAAAGAAACTCGCAAACACGTCACAGTGGCGCTGAACGGCGACGGCGGCGACGAATCTTTCGCCGGTTACGAACGATACATCGCGATGGGACTAACGGAAAGGTACCGCAGGGTTCCATCGTTTCTGCGTGAGTCTGTGATCAAAGAGACGGTGAATCTGATTCCGAGTCCGGGCACAAAGCGCAGTCGAGTGAAATCCGCCAAGCGTTTGCTCGAAGTTGTTTCCCTGCCGCGCGTCGATCGTTACACGCATTGGATGAGCGTCTTCAACGAACAGACGAAGCAACCGCTCTATTCCGATTTCTTCCGGGAGCAAACGCAAGCGGCTGATGCAACGGGAGTGCTCGCGGAGTGGTTCAAGCGCGCGAACGGCATCGGCGTCGTCGATGCGATGCTTCTGACCGACCAGATGACTTACCTGCCGAACGATCTGCTGGTGAAGGTCGATATCGCGACGATGGCTGTTTCACTCGAAGCGCGTTCGCCTTTTCTCGATCATCACGTAATCGAGTTTGCCGCGAGTTTGCCGCAAAACCTGAAACTGCGACGCTTGACGAGCAAGTATCTTTTGAAGAAGGTATTGCGCAAGCTGCTGCCGAGCGAGAACCTCAATCGACGCAAGATGGGTTTTGGCGTTCCGATTGGTCACTGGTTCCGCGGCAAGATGCAGCCGTTCCTGCGCGAGGTTGTGCTTTCAGAGAAGGCGTTGCGCAGGGGTTTGTTCAAACCGGAAGCAGTGCGGCAGTTGGTCGAGTTGCACACGCGCGGTGAACGCGATTATTCGCATCAGCTCTGGACCCTGTTGATGCTCGAGTTGTGGTTCAATCGGTTTATCGATTCTCACTGAGAGTGAAGCCACAAAGGAGCACAAAAAGCACAATCATTAATACAGGTTCTTTCTTACGCCTCTTCTGGGCCTAAACAACTTTGAGACAACAGGAGGATAAAACGTGAAGGGTGTGGTGTTAGCAGGAGGCTTAGGGACACGTTTGCGGCCCCTGACCTCCGTCACAAACAAACATCTGCTGCCGGTTTATGACCAGCCGATGATCTATTACCCGATTCAGACACTCGTGAATGCGGGTATCAACGACATTATGGTGGTCACGGGCGGTAATTCCGCCGGCGACTTCCTGCGCTTGCTCGGTAACGGCAAGGCCTTCGGCCTCAAGCACCTGAACTACACCTACCAGGAAGGCGAAGGCGGCATCGCCGAGGCCCTTTCGCTAGTGGAACACTTTGCCGCGGATGGTCCGGTTTGTGTTGTGCTCGGCGACAACATCATCGAGGGAAACATCAGCGCTGCTGTTGCCGCTTATCGAAGCCAGGGCGGCGGCGCCAAGATCATGTTGAAGAAGGTTCCCGATCCGCAACGCTTCGGCGTGCCCAGGCTCGACGGCAATCGAGTGCTTTGCATTGACGAGAAGCCCGCGAAGCCGCAGTCGGATTATGCCGTCATCGGCATTTACATGTACGACGATCAGGTCTACGACATCATTCGATCACTGAAACCGTCAGGCCGCGGCGAACTCGAAATCACGGACGTCAACAATGCTTATATCGCTCGCGATGCGATGACGTGGGAAGAGCTCGAAGGTTGGTGGACCGACGCGGGAACGTTTGAGAGCTTGTTGCACGCGTCGAATCTCGTGGCCGAAACAGGAGCTAACAAAATGTCTTTCAAAGGGGAAGAGGTGGTTGCTAATGCCTGATGGCTTTAGAGAAGGGGAAATCAAGGGAGTAGTTGTTTGCAAGCTGAATAAGGCTTTTGACTCGCGCGGGTGGCTGGCGGAGCTCTTTCGCAAAGACAGCGTGGAGGAAGAATTTTTTCCGGCGATGGCCTACATTTCCTCGACGAATCCCGGCATCACGCGTGGACCTCATGAACACGTCGATCAAGCGGATCTGTTTTGTTTCATAGGTCCTTCCAATTTCAAGCTGCGAATGTGGGACAACCGCGAGGACTCGGAGACGTTTCGTTGTGTTGATACGGTCGTCGTCGGCGAGGACAATCCGGCGTCAGTGTTGGTGCCGAAGGGAGTCGTGCATGCGTATCAGAATGTTGGAGACGTTGACGGCATCGTGATCAACTGTCCCAACAGGCTTTACCGCGGCGCTGGACGGAAAGAGGAAGTTGACGAGATACGGCACGAGAATGACGGCGAAACACCTTTCCGCATGAATGATTAGGCACTTTAGCCACGGCTTACACCGATTACACGGATTGATCCGTGGTATCCGTGTTAACCCGCGGCCCAAATCAGACAATGCCGGAAATCCACCGTACAAAAATAATCAGGATCATTGCCCGGCTGAACGTTGGTGGACCAGCAAAGCACGTGGTGTGGTTAACAGCCGGATTGCACGAGGCCGGCTTCAATACTTTGCTTGTAACCGGCAAGGTGCCTGAAGGTGAAGACGACATGAGCTACTTCGCCTCAGAATCCGGAGTGGCGCCGCTATACTTTCCGGAGATGAGCCGCGAGATATCTTTGAACGACGCGATCACGGTCTGGAAGCTGTTTCGGCTGTTTCTGCGTGAGCGGCCGGACATCGTTCACACGCACACGGCCAAAGCGGGGACGGTTGGGCGCACCGCCGGACTTCTGTATCGTTGGCTGACGCCCGGAGCGTTGATTGGAAAGCCACGCGAGTGCAAGTTTGTTCACACGTATCACGGCCATGTCTTTCATAGCTACTACGGTCGTGGCCGCACGCAGTTGTTTCTCTTGATCGAGAGGTGGCTGGCGAAACTCGTCACGGATCGTCTTATAGTAGTCAGCAATCAGCAGAGCGTTGAAATCGGCGACAAATTTCGCGTGGGGCGGCGCGGTCAGATCAAAGTGATTCCGTTAGGGCTCGATCTCGGCATCTTTGCCGAGCATGCGTCGCGGCGCGCGAAGTTTCGCCACGAGCTTTGTATTGCTGATGACGCAATTCTGATCGGCATTGTCGGCCGCCTAACCGAAATCAAGAACCACGAGATGTTTCTCAACGTCGTTGCGCGTTTGAAAGCAACCGATCCGGCGTGCCGTAGACAGGGCGCAGTGCGTTTCATCGTGATCGGCGATGGATCGCGACGTCCGGCTCTCGAAGCTCAGAGACAATCGCTGGGACTCGACAAGGACGTAATCTTCGTCGGCGGCAGAAAGGACCCGGAATATTTCTATCCCGCACTGGACGTGGTTGCACTAACATCTCGCAACGAAGGCACGCCGCTTACGCTGATTGAAGCGATGGCTAATGCGCGTCCGGTGGTCGCTACGAAGGTTGGAGGTGTCGTCGATCTGTTGGGCGACGTGATTGAAGATGGGCCATACCAGGTTTGCCGGCGCGGCATCGGCGTGCCGGCGGGTGACGAGGAGGCTTTTGTCGCTGCACTGAGCCGGATCATTCGCGACAGATCTTTGCGTCAGGAGCTGGGCGAGCGAGGGCTCGAGTTCGTGGAAGTCAATTATTCAAAAGAACGTTTATTTGAAGACATCAAAGCACTGTACAGCGAACTAAGGCCGCAAGAGGCACACAAGGCACACATGCTTCCTGCGATTCGTCTCTGATTTTCTTTTGTGCTTTTTGTGCCTCTTTGTGGCTAACTTGATTAAGGAGCGTACCGGTTGCGAGTACTCATCACAGGCGGAGCAGGTTTCATCGGATCCCATCTATCTGACGCATACATCCAGCGTGGCGATGAAGTCTACGTTATCGACGATCTATCTACCGGCACGATCGAGAATATCCAGCACCTCAAACGCCACCCGCGTTTTCATTACACGATCGACACCGTTCACAATCATCCCGTAACCGCCGAATTGATCGATCAGTGTGACGTGATCTTTCACCTGGCGGCCGCCGTCGGCGTGAAGCTGATCGTCGAGAGCCCTGTGCGTACGATCGAGACGAACGTTCGCGGGACCGAGGTCGTGCTTTCGATCGCGAACAAGAAAAAGAAGAAAGTCCTGATTGCCTCCACGTCCGAGGTTTATGGTCTCAGTTCCGATGTGCCGTTTCGTGAAGACGGCAACCTCGTGATGGGAGCGACGACGAAGGGCCGTTGGAGTTATGCCTGCTCGAAGGCGATCGACGAGTTTTTAGCCCTCGCGTACTGGCGTGAGAAGAAGCTGCCCACGATCATCGTGAGACTGTTCAATACAGTTGGACCACGGCAGACGGGCCAGTACGGCATGGTCATCCCGACGTTTGTGAAACAGGCGCTCGCAGGCAGGCCGATTACTGTTTACGGCGATGGGCAGCAGAGCCGGTGTTTTGGTTACGTCGGCGACGTTGTCGGAGCGCTGATCAAGTTGATGGAAAACAACGAAGCGGTTGGGCAGGTCTTCAACATCGGTTCGAACGCGGAGATTTCGATACTCGAGCTCGCACAACGCGTGAAGGAGATCACTCGTTCCGATTCTGAAATCGTCTTCGTGCCTTATGACGAGGCATACGAAGAGGGGTTTGAAGACATGCCGCGGCGCGTTCCCGACATTTCGAAGGTGAGTGAATTAGTTGGTTTCCGGCCGGAAATGAGTCTTGATGGAATTCTGGAGAGAGTTGTCGATTACCAGATAGGACGCCGCGCCGCAACTAACGGTACGGTTTAGACTGAGTAACAGATACGACATGCCCTTTAGCCCGCGCACACTCCTGGCGGTTGCCGCATCTCTTTGTTTAGCGCTGATACTGACGCCCGTGGTGAGGGCGTTTGCGCGACGCCTGGGGTTTATCGCCGTACCCAAAACCGATCGCTGGCACAAGAAACCCACCGCGATGCTCGGCGGCGCCGCGATCTGGCTCTCAGTCGTCATCACCTACTTTGCGTTCTCACTGAAAAGCACTTACGGAAAGTGGATCCTGCTGGCGAGCACTTTCCTGTTCCTCGTCGGTCTCGTCGATGATCTGATCCACATCAAGCCTTATCAAAAACTGATCGGACAAATCCTCGGAGCGGCTTACGTTGTTTACTACGGCCTGAGTTTGCCATGGACCGGCTCAATGCTCTTCAACATGGCGCTCGCCATTTTCTGGCTCGTTAGCATCACGAACGCGATCAACCTGCTCGACAACATGGACGGCCTCGCGTCGGGTATCGCGATCATCGCGGCCGGCTTTCTGGCGCTCAGCTTCGTAAACAGCGGCCAGTTCACCGAAGCCGGAATAATGCTGGTCTTCGCTGCAGCACTGCTTGGCTTTCTCGCTTACAACTCCAACCCCGCATCGATATTCATGGGCGATTGCGGTTCGATGTTCGTCGGGTTCTTTCTCGCGAGCTCAGCGCTGATCAATGTCAGCGGCGGCAGATCGAGAAGCTTCCTGCCCGTGCTTGCAGTTCCCATTCTGGTCCTCTTCATTCCGATCTTCGACACGACCTTCGTCACTGTTCTGCGCAAGCTGTCCGGTCGTGCTGCATCGCAGGGGGGCCGCGATCACACCTCGCATCGACTCGTGGCGCTCGGAATGTCCGAGCGTCGCGCCGTTCTGATGCTTTATGGCTTCGCGGCACTTTCAGGATTGTTGGCGATTCTCGTGCAGCGCGCGCGTTTGGACGTCAGCCTCGCGGCGATAGCGGGATTCACGATCGTGCTCACCCTCGTCGGCGTTTATCTCGCGGGCGTGAAAGTTTATGACAAGACTGAGGAAGAGATGGCGATGCTTAAGGACAAGCCGCTGTACGCCTTCCTCGTCGACGTCTCTTACAAGCGACGCATCTTTGAAGTTTTGCTGGATGTTGTTTTGGTCATCCTGTCGTACTGGGCCGCCTACGCCATCAACTTCCCGCCGGCGAGTCCTGCGTGGCAACTGTTTCTCCGCACGTTACCCGTGCTCGTGTTCATGAAGATGTCCGTGTTTCTGGTGATGGGCGTTTATCGCGGACTCTGGCGCTACACGAGCATGAGCGATCTGATCGTCTTCGCGAAAGCGGTGGCGCTGAGCTCGGTGGCGAGTTTGTTGATAATCCTGTTTGCGTTCCGGTTCGAGGGTTTCTCGCGAAAGGTGTTTGCGGTCGATCTCGTGCTGATGTTTTTGTTCCTGGCCGGCAGTCGTCTCGCCTTCAGGCTGTTTCGACAAGTGCTGCCGGGAGTGAGTAAACAAAACGGGCGGCGAGTGCTGATCTATGGCGCGGGTGACGGCGGTGAGCTGTTGTTAAGAGAGTTGCGCAACAATCGCGAGCTTAGCCTCGCGCCGATCGGTTTTCTCGACGACGATCCGGCCAAGAGCGGGAAAGTCATTCACGGGTTGCGCGTCTTTGGCGGCAACGGGGATCTGGGCACCGTTTGTTTGCAGCATGAAGTAGATGAAGTCGTGATCTCGAGCATGAAGATGACCGACGAGCGCGTGCAGGAAGTGATACGCTGCTGCTCGGAAAAGCAGATCACGGTAAAGCGGATGCGGATCACGATGGAAGATTTGACGGAGCAGTAGCCTGTCATAACGATGCCACAGGAACTCATTCAAATACGATCTCAAAATCCGCTGATCAGGATCCTCATGATCCTGCTGCTGATTGCTGCCGGTGTGTGGTCGTACTTCGCCGTGAGCTGGTACCTCGGAAACACGTTCGCCGAGTACTTCGACATGACAGAAAGCAATGTCGACGTCGCGCGCAGGGCTGTCTCAATGGCGCCGAACGATCCGTTGACACACTGGCGTCTCGCACAGGTCACGCAAAAGAACCAGCCTCTGGATCAGCAAGCTCAGGCCATTCCCGAGTATGAAAAGGCTGTGAGCCTGTCTCCAAACGATTATCGATTTTGGATGTCACTGGGAACGGCGTACGAGCGCGCGGGCGAGGTCGCTAAAGCCGAGCAGGCATTAAAACGCGCGGTCGCGCTTGCTCCGTCCTACGCTTACCCACACTGGTTTCTCGGTAACTTGTTTCTGAGAAACGCTCGTTATGACGAAGCCTTTTCCGAGTTACGACTCGCGAGTGAAGCGGATCCGGAACTGCGCCCGCAGCAGTTCAGCTTCATCTGGGAGATCTACAAGGACGACCGTGAAGCGTTGTACAGGGCAGTCGGGCAAAGCCCGGGCTTACGCGCGGCGTTCGCTCAATACCTGCTGACGCAAAAGCGATATGACGATGGGATGCGTTTATGGGACGACCTGAGTAACGATGAAAAGAAAGAGAACAAAGAAACCGCGCAGGCGATGATCACGAGTCTCAAAAACGATCTCAAGTATCACTATGCGCTCAAAGTCTGGAACGATATCACGCCTGAGAAATACCGCGCTGAAGTGGATCATGTCTTCGACGGCAGTTTTGAAGAGTTTGGTCCAGAGACCGTGTTTGGCTGGCAGGTCAAAGGCGCGCCGCACATGCAAGTCGGGATCGATCCCAACAAGAGCCACGGCGGCGAGCGCAGCTTGAAATTGTATTTTCAGGTCCGCGCCAATATCGAAACGATTAACATCGCGCAACTTGTCCCAGTTCAGCCGCACACCGAATATGAGATTGAATGTTTCGTGAGCACGGACAAACTCGAGACCGGAAGTGCACCGCACATTGTAATTGTCGACGGGAGTACCGGCGGATACCTGGCGACTTCAGGAATGGCGCCGGGCGGCACCAACGACTGGAGTCGCATCACTCTCGATTTCAAAACCGGAGAGAACACTGAAGGAGTGGTGCTCACGATCCAGCGCACCTCGTGCAACGACGACGAGACGCCTGTGTGTCCGATTTTTGGTTCGGTTTGGTATGACGACTTCAGTATCAAGCGAAGAAACTAGCGTGGCGTTAGCGGAGCCCGCGAGACCACTCGTACAAGCGAGTGTGCGGGAGCCCAGTCTTTACCGCATCCGGCACACGTTGCCCAGCCGGTTTGCCTTCCTCGTGATCTGTGTCGCGATCGTGCTTTCGGCGCTCGCGTATGGGACCGTGCACTACTGGGCGCTCGGCTTGTTCAATCTCGGCGGGCTGACGATCCTCGTTTTGTGGGTGCTGGACGCGTGGAGCTTGGGGAATCTCAGGGTCAGCCGCAACGTGCTGCAACTGCCGTTGCTCGGCGCGCTCGTACTCGGTCTCGTTCAACTGCTGCCGCTTCGTGAAGCCACCTCTGCCGGCCTCGCCAACACGTTGTCACTCGATCCGAATTCAACCAGGCTGGTGCTGGTCCAACTGGCGACGTTACTGATCTACTTTGCCGCAACGCTCGTCTTCGTCGACACTCCGCATCGTCTTCAGGTGATGGTGCGGACGATCATGATCTTTGGGTTTTTACTCGCGCTGTTTGGATTGACGCAGTCGTTCACCAGCCCGACGAAAGTTTACTGGACGCGCGAGCTGAATCAGAGCACTGCGTTCGGTCCCTTCATCAACCGCCATCACTTCGCCGGTTACATGGAACTGACGATCGCGCTGCCGCTGGGCCTGCTGTTCGCCGGCGCGGTCGATAAAGAGAAGAGAATTATCTTTCTCTTCATCGCGGGGATCATGGGCGTGGCGCTGGTCATGACGGCTTCTCGCGGCGGCATCATCAGCCTCGTTGCTGAGATTATGTTTCTGGTGATCGTCACCGCGATCTGGAGAAGGCCGAGTGAGCGTCGGCGCAGGAGGCGCGGTCGCATCAAGCACGTGGCCGGCAGGATCGGCATGGCTGGGGCGCTGTTGTTTGGCCTGTTTCTCGGGGTCGTGCTGTTGGGCGGCGAGTTTTCGATCAATCGTTTTATTGACAGCGTCAATACCGACGATCCAACTACTGGCCGCGCACACTTTTGGTCAGTGACCCTGGACATCATCAGGGCGCATCCATACGTCGGCGTCGGGCTGGGAGCGTTCGGCGTGATCTACACGCGTTACGACACGCGCAACGGTCTTTTTCGACTCGAGCAAGCACACAACGATTATCTTCAGGTGTTTTCTGACGCCGGGATCGTGGGCGCGCTGCTGGCAGTGAGCTTTGTCGTACTGTTGTTTTACAAAGCGATTTCGCGCGCCAAAACACGCGACGATTTCAGACGTGGGGTCGCACTCGCGTCGTTGAGCGGGTGTTTCGCGGTGTTGGTGCACAGCTTCTTCGACTTCACCCTGCACACGACCTCGAACGCGCTGCTCTTTCTCGTGCTGGCAGCGCTCGCGACGCTCAACGGCCGCGTCGAACACGCGTCGCGGAAGCGCCGCCGCCGGCCAACAAACAACAGCGCCGACAGTTTGGTCTGATTCTCCCGCTGCGGGAGAAATCCATTCGTCTGTAGTATCATGGCGCAACTCTGATGGCTTCGGCGACTTCTGCGAAAACTGAACCGAACGAGTTCTTATCCTCCAGGGAAGCGTCCTCCGTTCCCGGCCTGATCCTTGCCGCGGTCTTGCGTCATAACAAAAGCGACGCGCTGAATCACAGGGCTGACGGCAAGTGGCATAACACTCCGGCCGCAACGTTCGTCGAACGCGTCAAAAACGTAACTCTCGGTTTGGCGGCACTCGGTATCCGTCCCGGAGATCGCATCGCACTGCTTTCCGAGAATCGTCCCGAGTGGTCGATCGCCGACCTCGCGATCCTGAGTCTAGGCGCGATCAACGTTCCCATCTACACCACGCAGGCGTTGGACCAGATTGAATACATTCTCTCCGACTCCGGCGCGAGGGCGATCTTCATTTCCACTCGCCGCCTTTACAAACACGCGTCGCCAGTGCTGGCAAAGCGATCGATGGAGCACCTGATCTTCTTCGAGCCGGACGTGGTGGAAGAGCGCGGGATTTCGCTGCCAGAGTTGGAGCAGAACGGCAAAGAGTTGGCCCGGCAGCGTCCGGGTGCGTACGAGGCGTACCTGCAAGCCGTCAGGCCGGACGATCTGGCGACGATCATTTATACGTCCGGCACGACGGGCGAGCCGAAAGGCGTGATGTTGACGCACAACAACTTCATGTCAAACGTGGTTTCGATCGGGAAGGGCTTGCCGATCGAACCGACGGACGTGGCGTTATCGGTCCTGCCGTTGTCGCACATATTTGAAAGAGACGGATTCTATGTCTTCTGCTATTGCGGCGTGTCGGTTTACTACGCCGCCTCATTTGATCAAGTCGGTGAGAACCTGCGGGAAGTAGCGCCGACGATCATGACCGCGGTGCCGCGTCTGTTCGAGAAGGTCTATCACCGGATCATCAAAAAAGGAATGGCGGAGAAGGGGTTCAAGAAATCAGTGTTCCTGAAATCGTTGACGGTCGGTCAACGTTACGGCGAACTCAAGGACAAGGGAAAGTGGATCTCGCCCGGCGTGCGCCTCAGGCAAAAGCTGGCCAGTAAACTCGTGTTTTCGAAGTGGCGTGAGGGCGTTGGCGGACGTTTGCGTTACTTCGTTTCCGGCGGCGCACCCCTTTCGCCGGCGTTGTCATACTCGTACCTGGCGGCCGGCATACCGATCCTCCAGGGGTATGGAGCGACCGAGACGTGCATCGTTTCGGCCAACCGGCCTGACAACAATCGCGTGGGATCGGTTGGGATACCTTTCGACGGAATCGAAATCAAAATCGCCGAGGACGGCGAGATCCTCGTGCGTGGTCCAAACGTGATGCGCGGTTACTACGGCCAGCCGGAAGCGACCGCGGCGGTGCTGAAGGACGGCTGGTTTTACACCGGCGACGTCGGACACATCGAGAAGAACGGTCACCTTTACATCACCGACCGGAAGAAAGATCTGTTCAAGCTTTCGAACGGGAAGTATGTGGCGCCGCAGTTGATCGAGAGTCTTTTGAAGCAGAGCGAGTTTGTGAGCCAGGTGGTGGTCGTCGGCGCGGGCCGAAAGCAGCCGGTGGCGTTGATCGTTCCGGACTGGGAAAGTCTCAACCATGCGCTCGCGGAGGCGGGTGAGAATAATGCGCCGAAAGATCGAGTCGAGCTGACTCAGTATGCGCCCGCGATCAAGATCGTGCAGCGCGACATTGCTGATTTGACTTCATCGCTGGTTGATTATGAGCGCATCCGGCGAGTGGCGCTCTTGCCGGATGAGTTCACCATCGACGGCGGCGAACTGACGCCGACTCTGAAGGTCAAGCGCAAAGTGATCGACGAGAGATTCGGCGACCTCATCGAAAACCTCTACTCCTGAAAGTAGTTTTCCTACACTGGCTGCTTGCCTGAACGAGCGGACCCGCTTTATGGCAGTAACCAAAGACATGTAAGAGTGGGTGTCTCAGCAATGCCCGATCTGCGAGACACCACCTGCGAAGCACCTCGGTCGTCGGGGCGGCATAGCTCACCGGGAACATCTCGGCGTCGAAAGTGAGATTTGGTGCTGCGGCAAGTGTGGTCTGATCTTTCCGAACCCGATGCCGATCCCCGTGTATCGGGTTTCCTTGAACAGCAAGCGGCGAAGGCTGTAACCGCGGTGGGCAATCAAAAAGCCGCGTTCATCTGCGGCCCAGGATTGACTCGGCGAGGACGCGAAGGTTCATGGGGATCTCGGGAGTCTTGTGTCGACCGCGCCCTGACTGGTGGTGCGCCAGCAAAGGCAGTTCAGCACTGCAAAAGTCACAAAGTTCGAGGTGTTCTTTCACGTCCGTGGCGGTCGTCGCCGAGAGGCTGTTCGAGCGGAACGAGAGCAGCGTCGCGGAAGCAGGACAAGCCGCCGTTTTTTTGAAAGCCACTGTTCTCGTTGCGCTCTTCATCCGCTCCCTCAAGTTTCAACGTAACAAAACAGTCAATTAATCCTGCATTCCAGAGCTTTTTCTCTTATTTTTCGCCTCTTTGTATCCATGTAAAAACTTGTTGCTCGTTATTTAAAATGCTGTTACCATGCCTTCGTCAGTCATGAGCAAACCACGCTCTCTGACGCATTTCCAGGAGCACCAAACCGCTAATCCGCGGTAAAAAATCGGGCAAAACGAGAAGTTTTCAACAGCTGCTGTGGGCTGGCACTCGTACTTCTATGCCGAACTAGCACCATTCCACCCTCGGACTCACCTCGGACGACGTCCACTACACAGCTCAAGCACCAAACGAGGGGCACCCACCAATTCTCAAAAGAACGAACTCCCAGAAGAGTAAGGGCGACACGGAAAACCCTGTGAAATCCATAAGTGAAGATCCTGAAAAATTAGCAGACTCCGCCGCGGGCCAGAAACGCCCGATGCCGCGCCGCAACGAGCGCCAGGGGAAGAATGCGAAATGGGTCGAAAGCCTTCGGTCCTCGGACGTAAACCGTCTGTGGACTGACTTGCACCGCATAGTCTCGCATCATCCGCTTGTCCGCGCGTCGCGCAGCGCCGGTCTGTTGGTTGAAGAAGGTTCCGGCGCCGCTTACACGGATCTCACCCAGGAGTTGTTCGTTCAACTCCTCAGCAAGAACCGCTTCGAACACTATCTCGACAGCGGAATGACTGATTACGAGATCGAGTGCGAGATCAGCCAGATCGAGTTAACCAATCTGCTCACCGCGGAACTGCGTAAACGACATCCTGAAAGTTACCGGCTGGCGCGTCGCATCTCGACGTTGATCCAGTCGAGCCCGAACTTCCGCCGCTTTGATTCCAGTGGTGTCGACGACGAGCCGCACCGGCGTTTGGCGGATCGCGTTTATGGTTTGAGCGAATGGAAGGACAGCAAACCCCGCCGCGGCGCACACGACGTCGAGCAACGTGTGCAGATCATTCCAGTGCGACAAAGAGACACGCGCATGGTTGGTTGCACGGGTGATTCGCAGATCGTTATCAGTAACGTCGACCTCGAAGATCTCATCGTGTCAGTGCTCGATGCGGTCGACTCGCCGGTGGACGTGCGGACTTTGCGCAGCCTCGTGATGTCACGCCTGCCCGTGATGGATATTTACCTTGTTCCACTCGACGGCGACGACAGCGACAACGAGAACAACAACAGCTACGAGCCGGTAGACAAGCGTGAAAATCCTGAAGAAGGGCTCCTGCGCCGCGAGTCGGAGCGTGAGGCTGCGGGTTTTGTCGAACAGTTTCTGGCGAGCTTGAACGAAGCCGTGCGCGGCAAAGTAAAGCAATACAATCGCATCATCGGCGTGCTTTGGTACTGCTACTTGAGTCCGGATCATTCGACGCAACTGGAAGTCGCGGCCGTATTGGGAGTTTCTGATTCCCTTGTGTCTGACTATCGCAGGCGCATCGAGCAGGAGCTGCGAGCATTGTCGTTTACCGAAGTCGAAGAGGCGAAGCAGTTTGAGCTCGCACTGCGGGAACACGTCAAGACATTGGTGTTTGAAATGGCAGAGAAAGAAGTGAGCGTCTAAACGTCTAATCCACGTCAGCCAAAAAAAAGCGCAAAAGGCACAAAAATCAAGGAGAATCCTTTTGTGCTTTTTGTGCTTTTTTGTGGCTGAATGCCCGTCAATTGTTTATTCTGAGCGCTGCGGCCACTGCCTAGCGTCGTCACATGCAGCAAACAAAGCGAAGACACACAGGAGTACTTGTTCGCGGACTATTCGAGGTTCTCCTGACTCACCCCGACGGCCTGCCGATCGATGCAGCATTGCAGACGTGTCTTCCCAGAGGCTCGAACTCTGAGAACCGGCGGCTCGGCGAACAACTGTTGCGCGGTTGCGTCGCGCCGATGAAAGCCGGCTGGTTGAAGCTGAATGGAAACGGCTTTGTCGTTTCCGAAGAGGGCAAGCTCGCTTACCAGCAATACACCGACCCCGACGATTTTCTTTTGCGGGCCAGCAAACATTCGCTGCGTGGTTGGATGGCCGTTCACTTTCCCGAATCATATTTCTTTCTCGGCAAACTTCGCGATCAGTTTGCTTCGGAATATCGCGTCGCCAAGCGTATCGGCGTCAAGAATCTCTTCGAGAAGGCGATCGGCACACCGGCATCGTGGCAGGAAGTATTGCCGTTGCAGGCCGCGCGACGGATCGATATCCCCGGCCTCGAGCTTTCCAAACTCGATGGGTTCTTAAGCGACTTAAAGCAATCAGGTCTCGCGTACGGCGCAGGCGGCCACGCCGTTTACCTGCCGCCTGAGACGATCCGCAACACTGCCCTCAGGGAGCTTTCAAAGTATTACCCGCACAACGCCGGTTTGAAGATCGTCAGGCATCCGGGCGGGCTCGCCGACAGCGTTTACGTTTACAAAGGTGATGGCGAGAGCCGGCTTCATTTGAGGATGATTCACAACCTGCGACACCTGACGCTGGTTGCTAATTTGCTTTGCGTGAACGGAGTCGGGCCGCGGTTGCACGATCTCATCGAACTGCAATGTGGCGATCATCTGTGGACGGCGTTTGTCGTCGAGCACGTCGAGAAGCCGCTGACCTCGATGGACGTGTGCGAGCAGGGCATCAAGGCGCTGCGAGACCTCGAACACCGAAATCTCCTGAAGGTTATTCTTCCTTCCGGGTTTGAGGACGCGGAGTTTCAATGTCCCGACTGTGCCGGCAATGCGTTCATGACCGCTGACGAGGAGTTTCGCTACATTGACTTTCAAAACTTCGCCCTCACCGGTTACGGCGAGTTCTTGAAGTCAGTCGCCCTCGAAGCTGCCGAAGCCTCGCACTTTGGAGACAAGAGTATCTTGCGCGGCGGCCGTTACCTGTACCAGTCAGTTCCTGGCGTGCCCCTACCGGGAAAACGAAATCCCGAGACGAGGATGCAGGTCCTCCGCGAGCTGATGAAGAATGCAGGCGTGTCAGTTGAGAATCGTCTCGTACTCGACATTGGCTGTAACGTCGGGATGATGATGGCCCAGTACCTGAAAGCGGGTGCTCTGTGGTGTCACGGCTGGGACCAGGAAGTGGTTGTGCCCCACACGGAAAAGCTGTTGTATGCGTTGGGGTGCACGCGGTTCGCGACGACCGGCGGAGTCATCACTCAAGCGACCGATCTGCAAGGCCACCTTGCATCACATCTGAAGCCCCATCTCAAAGGTTGCGTTGTGTCGTATCTCGCGGTGCGCGGTCACATAAACTGGCTGGACGCCCTGAAAGAAATTCCCTGGGCGTTCATGATTTATGAAGGACACGAGGGCGAGACGACCGAACAGTCTCTTCGCTATCTCGAGGAGTTCAACAAAACCGTTCCCTTCCGGATTGCAGCTCACGGCGAGTATGCCGATGGCGACAGTGAACCCCGAACCGTGGCCATCCTGATTAGAAATTGACAAAGTATTTCAGCCACAAGAAAGCACCAAAAGCACAAAAGGATTTCCTTGATTTTGTGCGCCTTTGTGCTTCTTTGTGGCGTGGCTGTTTTGAGGCAAGCTGATGTCAAAAGCCACGCCAGGGAATCCCAGTCAGGAATATTTCGATACTGAACATCTGACCGCCGCACTCGGGAGCCGCACCGCGCGCGGCGGCGTGGTGACGATCGTCTCACACGGTTTGAAGTTTGCTCTCAGCATTCTCGCTACGGCCGTCCTCGCTCGATTGCTCACGCCGCAGGATTACGGACTGATCGGCATGGTCGCCGTGTTTACCGGATTCGTGGCGATGTTCAAGGATCTTGGACTCTCGCTCGCGACGGTCCAACGAGCCGAGATAAGTTACGACCAGATAAGCACGCTCTTTTGGGTAAACGTCACGCTCAGTGTGGCCATCACGCTCCTCATGGTTTTGCTGGCGCCGTTGATCGGATGGTTTTATGGTGAGCCGCGTTTGACGATGATTACGATCGTCACGTCACTCGGATTTTTCTTTGGCGGCCTGGCGGTCCAACATGAAGCACTGCTGAAACGGCAGATGCGTTTTTACGCGCTCAGCGTCATCGCCTTCCTCTCGATGATGATGGGCTACGCGGTCGGGATCGTTTTAGCATGGCGCGGCGCGAGCTACTGGTCGCTTGTTTTCAGCCAACTGGCGCTGCTGGCGACGAATGGAATTGGTGTTTGGATAACGTGTCGCTGGCGTCCTGGCGCGCCGAAGCGCAACACGGGTGTGCGATCGATGCTCTCGTTTGGCGGTAACGTCACGGGTTACGCGCTCATCAACTACGTTTCGAGAAACTGCGACAACCTCGTCGTCGGCAGAGCGTTTGGCCCGCAACTCCTCGGGCTCTACACCAAAGCCGCGCAGCTATTGGCCTTGCCGACCGATCAGATCAACGAGCCGCTTTCTTCGGTCGCGATTCCAGCGCTGAGCCGTTTGGCTGATTCGCCGGAGCGATACAGGCAGGCCTACCTGCGCATCATGGAAAAAATAATCATGGTGACCATGCCGGCAGTCATACTGATGCTCGCGACCGCTGACTGGCTGGTGTTGATTATTCTCGGGCCGCAGTGGATCGACAGCGCGAGGATATTCATCTTCATGGGTGTTGCCGGCTTGTTTCAACCGGTGGCGAGCACGGGTGGCTGGCTGCTTGTCAGTCAGGGGCGCGTGAGAGACATGCTGCGCTGGTCTTTAATCAACGCCCCGATCTCGATCTTGTCGATAGTTGCGGGTCTGCCGTGGGGTGTTGTTGGCGTTGCTGCTTCCTTTTCGCTGGGAAGAATTCTCGTCGCGAACCCGTTGCTGTTTTGGTTTGTAGGACGATCGGGTCCGGTGCGAATGGGAGATTTTTATCGACTGCTGGCGCCGTTTACGGGTGCGTCGATATGTTCGCTGGTTGCGTGTATTGTTTTCCGGAGGTTTGTTGAAATCCCAAATCCTTTGATTGGATTCGTAGCGTGTGGAATCATCGTGGCCATTACGACGCCGCTGTTCCTGGCGCTGATGCCGGCGGGCAGGAAGGCGCTCGTCGACATAAAAAACTCGATGCTGCTGTTGCTGCCCCATAAACCAAAGGCTGTATGAGTGCTTCTCTGAAAAAAATAGCGGCACAGTCGAAGACGCTGATCATTGTTCACCGTATCTTCGACAATTGGCGGCGGCGCCGGGCGTTCAAGGCGGGGAACACCGTATCGGCTTACGGCTCGACGCACGAGCATTGGAGTCTCGAGAAAAGTGTCAGTTACATCGATCTGGTCTATCGCGAATACATTGAGTATTCAGGGTTGACTCCCGAAGCTTTTCGCGGCAGTCGAATTCTTGAAGTTGGGCCAGGCGACAACTTCGGCGTCGCGCTCAAGTTTCTGGCCGTTGCAGGTGCGGAGAAAGTTGTTTGCCTCGACAAGTTTTATTCAGAGCGCAACGTCGACCAGCAAACGCGAATTTATCAGGAGTTGAGAAAACAACTGAACGCGGACGAGGCCAAAGTCTTCGACGACGCCATCAAGCTGGACAACGGAATCGATCTGAACCCGGAGCGGTTGCACTACATTTACGGTCATGGGGTCGAAGAGGCAGATCAGATCCTCGAGCCCGCCTCGTTTGACTTCATCATTTCGCGCGCGGTAATTCACAACGTCTACGACATCGAGCGCGGTTTTGAAGCGATGGATCGTCTACTCGTGCCGGGCGGTTACATGATGCACAAGATCGATCTGAGCGACGAAAACATGTTCAGCAGCCGCGGCATGCACCCGCTCACATTTCTCACCATTCCGGAGCGGATTTATTTCTTAATGGCGAGCGATTCGGGAAAACCCAATCGCAAGTTAATCGGCGACTACCGGGAGCAGTTGGTCAAGCGGGGCTACGACACGAAGATATTGATTTCCACCGTGCTTGGCGAAGGGCCGCTGGCGCGGTACAAGGAAAAGATCGAGCGAGGGGTGGATTATGGGAACAAGACGGTTTCTTTGATCAATGAGATTCGTTCGAATCTCGCCGCGCCGTACCGGAAGCGTTCCGAGGCGGAACTGGCCACGACAGGAATCTTCCTTGTAGCCACAAAAAAGCACAAAAATCACAAATAGTCTTGATGTGATCCGCGGGCTTTGTCCCTATGATCTGCGCCTTTTGTGCCTTTTTGTGGCTGGAACTGGTGGCATTTTCGTTGTTTAATGGCTGAGATGAAGGTGTACGAAATTATCTTCTGGATTGCTGTCGCGGCGATTGCCTACACCTACGCGGGTTACCCTCTTTTGCTGATGCTCATGAGCAAGCTGCGCGGCAAACCTGTTCTGCGCCGTGACTTTACGCCGCCGGTAACCGTGATCATCGCGGCTTACAACGAAGAGCGCGACCTGGCCGAGAAGCTCGAGAACACGCTCGCGCTCGATTACCCGAAATCCAAACTCGAAATCCTCGTCACCTCCGATTGTTCAACCGATCGCACCGATGACATAGTCCGCAGCTTTGCGCCACGAGGCGTTCGGCTTCATCGCCAGGCCGAGCGGCTCGGAAAGACTGCCGCGCAAAACGCCGCGGTGGAAAAAGCCACGGGCGAGGTCCTTTTGTTCTCCGACGCCACGACCCACTATCACCCCGACGTTCTGCGCCGCCTCGTGCCGTCCTTTGCGGACGAAAGCGTCGGCTGCGTCACTGGAAACGTGATCTACGCTCACGACGCTGATTCGAGTGTCAGTCACGGAACCCGCTCCTACTGGAATTACGAGTTTTTGCTGAAGAAACACGAGAGCGCCATCACTTCGCTGATCGGCGTTTGCGGTTGCATGTACGCCGTGCGGAAGTCGGCTTACGTGCCGCTCTATCACGAAGCGTGCAGCGATTTCCTCGTGGCCACAACGATGGTCAGGCAGGGCTTGCGGGCCGTGTACGAGCCGGACGCAGTTTGCGTTGAAGAACCCAACAAAAAAGGCAGCAAGGAACTCGCGGTCCGGGTGCGCATCATCACGCAAACGCTCGCCGATCTCTGGCGCAACCGCGACGTTTTGAACCCGTTTCGCAAAGGTTTCTATGCCGTTCAACTTCTCTCTCACAAGGTAATGCGTTATCTTGTTCCCCTGTTTTTAATCGCGCTACTCATCACATCGGCGTTTCTTGCGTTCAAGAACCTCTTCTACGCTGCTGTTTTCATCGCGCAAATCGGTTTCTATCTCGCCGCGGCGGCATCTGCTTTGATGGTCCGGCTCGGTATTAATTCGCGGTGGCTGGCACTGCCTCAGTATTTCGTGATCACAAACGTCGCGTGCCTGCTTGCTTTGATCAAGCTCGTTCGCGGCGAGCGGTATGTCAGGTGGGAGCCGGTTCGGGAACGTGTCGCCAACATATGAAGAACGCTATTTCCATCGATCTTGAAGACTGGTTTTGTGTGCACAACTTGAGCGGAGTTATCAAGCTGCGCGACTGGGACAGTTGTGAGTTGCGAGTGCGCGAAAGCACTGAACGTCTTCTGACGCTTTTCGATCAGCACCAAACTCGCGCGACGTTTTTTGTGCTTGGCTGGGTTGCTGAACGGCTGCCCGACTTGATTCGAAAAGTCGAAGCGCAGGGCCACGAAATCGCGGTCCATGGTTACAACCACTTGCTGCTGACTGAAATCTCGCCGCAGGAATTCGAAGAAGATCTCGCGAAAGCACTTCAGGCGATTGAAGACTGTGGCGTGAAATCGCGGCCGATCGGATTCCGCGCGCCTTCGTTCACCGTGGTGGAAAAGACGAAGTCGTGGGCCCTCCCGATTCTCGAGAAATACAACTTCAAGTACGACTCGTCCGTGTTTCCGATCGGCTTCCATCCAGACTACGGTGTTCCGAACGCGCCGCTCGTCCCTTACAAGATTACCGATGGGTTGTATGAGTTTCCGATGAGTGTCATGGAGATGTTTGGCCGGCGGTTTCCCTTCGGAGGCGGCGGCTACTTTCGTCTGTTTCCGTACGCCTACACAAAGTATTGCCTGAAGAAGGTAAACGATGGCGGGCGTACGACGGTGTTCTACCTGCACCCGTGGGAATTGGATCCCGGCCAACCGCGGATCAAGGAGTTGTCCCTTTCGCAAAAGATCCGGCACTACCGGAACCTGGACCAAACAGAGAAAAGGTTTGGAAAGTTATTAAAAGATTTTGAGTTTACGACTATGAGAGAGGTACTCGGACTGTGATGAACGAAGAGATAGTAGCTCAGAGAGAATACTGGAATAACGAGGCTGACGCGTTTAGCCGAATTTACTCCCATCGTAAATCCAAACTGTCGAACGTGCTCGACAGCGTCTTTCGCAAAGACATGTACGACCGTTATGTCTTTACGATCAAGCATTGCGAGCCGATTCAGGACAGAACGTTTCTCGACGTTGGCTGCGGCAACGGTCTCTACAGCCTCGAACTCGCGCGCAAGGGTGCGAAGAAGGTTGTTGGGATCGACATCGCCGAAGTGATGATCGGATTGTGCAAGGACGCGGCGGCGAAAGAGAATCTCGACGATCGTTGCTTCTTTGAACAAACCGATCTGCTGGCCTACGACGGCAAGTCGAAGTTTGAC
This sequence comes from Pyrinomonadaceae bacterium, assembly GCA_035696765.1. GTDB lineage: Bacteria > Acidobacteriota > Blastocatellia > Pyrinomonadales > Pyrinomonadaceae > PSRF01. Next base: position 28,427 of record DASSEB010000525.1, read on the forward strand.
GTCAGCTTTGGCATCGGCCTTTTCGATTACATCAGCGATCCACTGCCCGTGCTGACAAAGATGAGAGAGTTGTCGACGGACAAAGCGATCATGGCATTTCCGAGGTTTTGGACGTGGCGTGCGCCGATCCGAAAGGTGAGACTAAACTCCCGCGGCTGCGACGTCTACTTTTACACCAAATCGAGAATAAAAGAACTGATGGACCAGGCGGGTTTCAAACGCCACGAAGTCCATAAAGTCGGAAAACTTCACTGCGTCATCGCTTATCCGTAAGCAGCGGCACGTTGAATTTGCTACATGCGACATACGCCTGAAGTTCTCGATTACGAAGGAGTGTTTCCCTCCAAGCGTCCGCGTCCGGGCGAAGGCGAACCCGTACGCAAACCCGTCTTCACCGGACCGGAACTCGAACAGCCTGAGAATAAGCCGGCGGCGTCGTTGACCAACGAAGACGGCTCGCCGAACTTTATGGCGGTCGAAGCGGGGAAATGGCAGCCGAAGCACGGACATACCATAACCTTCGTCTTTCTGTATCTTTTCAGCATCATCCTTTACTTCCGGCCATACGAGATGATTCCCGCGCTCTCGTCGTTCAAGACGATGGCGTTTTACACCGGCATCGTGACGCTGGCGGTCTACTTCGTCACTCAGTTGGTGCTCGAGGGCAATCTGACGGCGCGTCCGAGAGAAGTGAACATGGTCCTTCTCATGGGGCTGGCCGCGCTGTTGTCGATTCCCCTCGCTATCGATCCGGGAGAGGCGTGGGGCGCATTTGTCGATCTTGCGATCAAGACGATCTTGATATTTATCGTGCTGGCAAACGTGCTGCGCACTGAGCGGCGCGTCAAGCTTTTGTTCTGGCTGGTGCTGGTAGTCAGTATTTATCTCAGCGTCAACGTTATTAAGGATTACCAGGCGGGCGTTTTCAAACTCGGTGCGGCCGAGCAGAATACTCAGCGTGTTGCCGGTGCGATCAAAGCCCTGTTTGAGAATTCAAACGAGCTTGCACTGCATCTCGTAACGATCATACCGATTTCAATTGCGCTCGCTCTCGAGAAGAAAAATCCAATCCGGAAGATTGTGTTCTTTGGGATCACGCTGCTGATGATCTCGGCGGTGATTATTACTTTCTCGCGCGGTGGCTTTCTCGGGCTGATCGCGGTGGCGCTCGTGTTGGTGCGCAAGTTGGGTCGCCGTAGTAAGACTACGGCGATTGGAGCGCTGGTCCTGGGTGTTATTTTCTTTCTCGTTGTTGCACCCGGCAGTTATTCCGGACGCCTGGCGACGATCTTCGACTCCGCGTCGGACATCACTGGCTCGTCAAGCCAGCGTACTCAGGTGTTGAAGAGATCGATACTCGTAGCAATCAGGTACCCGATCTTTGGCGTGGGGTTGGGAAACTTTCACCACAAGTCGTTCCAGGAGCTGGGCACGCACAACGCGTACACGCAGGTCGCCTCGGAGACGGGAATCGCGGCGATGGTCTGCTACATAATCTTTCTGGTCCATCCGATCAGAAAACTGCGGATGATCGAGCGCGAGTTGTTTGAGCGAAAAGAAAATTCCCGGTTCTATTACCTCGCCATTGGTCTACAGGCAAGCTTGATTGGCTACATGGTGGCGAGTTTCTTCGCGGCGGTTGCTTACCAGTGGTATGTCTATTACCTCGTGGCCTACGCGATTGCGCTGCGGCGTATTTACTATCTCGAGGAAGTACAAAAATTGAGCCACGGATGACACGGATGAACACGGATAAAGATAAAGACAAAATTTTTTATCTGTCTTTATCCGTGTGATCCGTGTAATCCGTGGCTAAATG